>JAGAQU010000116.1 GCA_017622575.1 Lachnospiraceae bacterium | reverse complement strand
TATAAAGCACTTGATAAACTGGAAGCCGTGATTTCTCACAACGAATCTGATCTCTCTACCTGGCTGCCCTTAGAATATGATCTGCAGCTTACTTATGGGAAAGAAAATGTAGAATTTTCAGAGTATTTGAAAGCGTTAAGCAATTGTATCGATCAATGGACAAAGAGGAAGATTGAAACCCGCTCTTAACCCCTTTGTCCACCGATAGCTTTCGCTATTTTGCTATGATATCTGCGTACTCGCCCTTACATGCCCTGAGAAGGTCATCCGGCTTTAATTCAATCTGGGAGCCGATCCGCCCACCGCTGACGATAATGGTCTCCTGCGCCTTTGCTGATTCGTCCAATCTGGTTACAAACTGTTTTTTCATGCCGATTGCCGTACAGCCACCCCGTATGTAGCCGGTGATAGCATTGATATCCTTCACATGGATCATGGCCACCGATTTTTCACCAACTGACTTCGCCGCCTTCTTCAAATCCAGTTCCTCCGCAATGGGAATCACAAACACAAAATAGTTCTTACTGTTTCCCACCGTTACCAGCGTCTTATATACTTTTTCATAGGGCAGGGATAGCTTGTCTGCAATCTGGATCCCGTCAATAAATTCATCGCACTCATAAGTATAGTGGGTAAAAGGTATTTTCTCCTTTTCCAAAATACGCATGGCGTTGGTCTTCACTTCTTTATTTTTTGCCATTTTTCATCACCTCGCGCCTATTATACCTCAACAAGGCGAAGTCTTTCAATGATGCTTTTTCTGCACAGTGTATGATAGCAGATCACCGGTAATATGATCGAAACCGCAGCAATCACCGGTATACTGATAAGCATGGGCAGAATGTGGAAGCTCCATTCAAAATACGCCATATTTTTTCCCATGAGATAAATCAGACCATAGCTGATCAAACTGCCAAAAGTAGCCGCAATCCCAACTGTCCATGCCCCATAGAGGACACCTTCCATTGTAAGCATCCTTCGGAGCTGTCTTCCTGTCATTCCCACTGCCTGCATCATGGCAAATTCCTGTTTTCTTGCAAGAATACCCGTAACCATGGCATTGATAAAGTTCAGAATTCCGATCAGCGCAAGAACAAAACCAAGGAATCCACCTATCATGGAAAACATATTGGTTTCCCCTGAAAATTCTTCTCTCAGAGATGTCTTTGTAGTAAGTACCAATTCAGGATTTTTTTGCTCGATCAATCCATTAACTGCCTCCGTTATCTGCTCCTCTTTTCCTTCTTCTGTCCAAATACAGGCATGCAAACCGCCCTTAACTGCATACATCTCCCTGAAATCCTTCTCGCTGAGCAGAAGTCTTACTCCGCATACGGTATAAGAGTGTGTGGTGATCGCGTAAGGAAGTTTTCCCACAGCCATGATTTCCAGTTCTTTTTTTGTTTCGAAAACATCCTCATCATTTCCAAGAAAAATCTTATCGCCCGCAGAAAGCCAGTTCTCCGTATTCATTACAATTGCATATCCACCCTGTTCAAACTTTTCTCTGTCATAGTTTCCCTCTGAAATTGTTACCTCCGGCATCAGATTTTCCGGTAGATAATAGCAGTCAGCAGTGGTTATACCTGTGTCCGCTATTTCCGCTGCCACCATTTTCTCAATGGATCCCGTTTCCTTCTGCACCTTTTCGGACGCATAATAGCTTCTGAACTTTTCAAGAAGCGTCTCCGGCAATGTGGCTTCATCACTCTTAACATATAAAGTATCTACGCTCTTTACACCGTCAATTCTTTTTACTGCTTCCAGAAATTCCGGCTCTATTGCCTCATAATCCCGCACATTTGAGGAAAAGTTAATGATAGAGCTATGACTGATCTGCATATCTGAAAGCAGATAGCTTTTCACATACTCATCAAAGGAAAACCCCTTTACCAGAGCATAGGTTCCATTGATCAGAATCAGACTTAACGATAAGGATGCGATGACCACCGCTGCTTTACGTTTATTTCTTCCCAGATTAGCCATAGCAAGATGGAGGGAGGTTACCTTTGCAGCTCTCTTTTCTTTCTTTTTGCACTGTGTTCTTTCCACATAACGCACCGCCTCAACAGGGGAAACACCGGTTGCCAGATTACAAGGTTTAATACAGCTTATATAAACCACAAACAGAGAAAACACCACAGAACCTGCAAGCAACAAGGGGCTTATTACCACATTGGTGACCCCTCCGGTATTCAGCGCTCCATAGACAGCCGGGAGAATACCTTTTGCCACCAAAAAACCCGCCACCAGACCAATAGGAATTCCCACTGCGGAAAGAAAAAGTGCCTGCCCGTGAACCATACATCGAAGCTGTTTTCCCGTAGTTCCGATGGTCTTAAGCAGTCCATAATAGCGGATGTCCGCAACCACATTAATATAAAAAATGTTATATATGATGAGATACCCCGATAAAATAATCACAAACAGAAGGCCGCTTCCAAGAACGAGGGTCATACCATCCACCACAGCTGCGCCATAAGCCCAGTTTACCGACTCATCTATCGTTTCTTCCGCAAGTCCGGCTCTCTGCGTCAGTTTTGCCATCTTCCTTTCAATGTCAAAGGAAGAATCAAATACAATGCCGGCCTGAACAGTCCCTTCAGACCAGGCGTTATTCGTTCGTTGTATCCGTTCCTCATAATTTTCATGCAGAAGGGGAATGTTTGCGAGCAGCCATTCTTCTGACACCAAAAGCTCCTGCGCATGGGAGGCTTCATTGGAATACCAGAAACCGCATAAAACGAACTCTGCTTCTATGATCTTTTCCCTTCCCTCTTCGTCATGAGTAAGAATTCTGAGAGGCACCTTTTCTCCCATCTTTAGCGGAATACCTAAGGCTTCAAGCACTTTGCTGCTTGCCGCACATTCATTTTTCTTTTTTGGCATTCTGCCCTCCTCCGGATAGGAAAAAGACCACCTTGCCATCTCATCTTCCGCGTAGCGCACTTCTGTCTGTATTGCGCTCAGCTGTGAATTTACTGCAAACCCGGCAATTATGTCATAAGAAATATCCCGATATCCGCCTGCGGCCTTCACCTTTTCATATTCATCCATGCTCAAATATTTATAGCCGCCATGAGCACTTGTTCCTACCTGACGCATGGTAGCCTCCTGCATGGAATTCATCATGGAACCTCCCACGGTAAAGAGAGTCATGAAAAGCAAGGTGGTAAGTGCAATAGCCAGTATTGCAATCAGATTTTTCCATCTCTTGTCTTTCATGGTACGATATGACAGGAGGCGAATTATTTTTCTGTTTGCAACCCTTTTCATGCTTCACTGCCTCCTATATTCACTTTGCCGCTTTCTGATCCTGTCACAATTTTCCCGTCCTCAATCCTGATAATCCTGTCGGCAAGCTGGGCGATTTCCTCATTGTGGGTGATCATAACAATGGTCTGCCCAAATTTCCCGGCTGTCACTTTCAAAAGCCCGAGTACATCCTGACTGGTGGCGGAATCCAGATTCCCGGTTGGCTCATCTGCCAGAAGAATGGCAGGCTTTGCAGCCAGTGCCCTTGCAATTGCCACTCTCTGCTGTTGACCACCGGAAAGCTGAGAGGGAAGACTGTTCACTTTTCCTTCCAGCCCCAGGGTTTTTATGATTGTATCAATATACTTTTCATCAATTCGGTTTCCGTCCAGCTGGATGGGAAAAACAATATTCTCATAGACATTTAGCACCGGCACCAGATTATAGCTTTGAAAGACAAAGCCGATTTTTCTTCGCCTGAAAATCGCAAGTGCATCCTCTTTCAAAGAAGAGATATCTTTTCCATCAATCAAAATGCTGCCCTCCGTTGGATGATCCAGTCCACCCAGCATATGAAGCAAGGTAGACTTTCCGCTTCCGCTGGTTCCCACAACAGAAACAAACTCCCCCTGCTCTACCTTTAGATCCACACCGTCCAGGGCTTTTACAAGATTATCTCCTTCTCCGTAATACTTTTTGAGTCCTCTTGTCTCCAAAATAACCACGTACATAATCCTCCTGCCACTTTGTTTTGCTAACAAGAATTATAATCGAATAATCTTTCCCTTATCTTTCCAAAATCTAACACTTTTGTAAGATTTAAAAAGAGCTGCCATAGACAGCTCTACCATTTGAATTTTCTCTCACACAGGTTTCAATTATTTCTTCATCATATAGAAGGAAAAGGTACTTCCTTCCCCATATCTGGAATTCACCTTCACATATCCGTTCTGCCTTATGGCAATCTCTCTTACCAGATACAGCCCGATTCCCACACCCTTCTCCTCTGAAACCTCTCTGCCTCTGTAAAAACGCCCGAAAATCTGTGCCTGTTCTTCTTCCCGAACACCTATCCCCTGATCACTTACATGAACAGCCGTAAACATTTCATATTCGGTGACACTGACTGTGATCGTGCTGTCTTTCCGGCTGTATTTCACAGCATTGTCAAGAAGATTGCCGATGGCTTCTTCCGTCCACTTTCTGTCAAAAAATGCTTCTTCCTCTCCTGCTCTCAAAGTGATGGCAATCCGTTTCTTAGCCGCTTCTTCCTGCGCTGTCCTTATCACCGTTCTCAGCATTGGCTCTACCTTCTGTGTCTTAGGACTCAAAACAAACACTTCGCTTTCAAGGTGCGATATCTTCACCAGTGAAGTGATCAGAAATTCCAATTTTTCCGACTGCGCTCTTATATTTTCGACTATAGAAGTCACTTCCGGGTCTGTCTCTTTTTCCTGCAAAAGCTGAGAATATAGCATAATATTGGCAAGGGGTGTTTTTGTCTGGTGGGAAATATCAGAAATCAGGGTTTTGATTTTTTCCTGTTCTTCTTCGATTCGGTACTGTGAAGCTACCGACGAAGCTAAAAAGCGCTTCCACTTTGTCTCCAGTCTGGAGAGCCTGCTCTCATCGTAATCACTCTCTTCGAATGTTCCGTTTGCAGCCTCTTCCAGCATATTTTCAATCCGCTGCATGGTTCCTAAACGCACTTTCATTCTCTTTCTATTCCTTCCAAACATAGCCCTTTCCATACACCGTCTGTAAGTGACCTTCTCCGTTCTCCTTCAGTTTCGATCTGACTCTGTTGACTGTGACGGACAATGCATTTTCATCCACATACTCTGCCCCATCTGTCCAGATTTTGTCAATCAGTTTTTCCCTTGTAATTATAATATTCTTATTTTCTATCAAAATTTGAAGCAGTTTTAACTCTGTCCTGCTAAAGATGATATCCTCTTCTCCCTTTCTGGCTAACATGTCCTCAAAGCAAAAGAGCAGATCACCAAAACGATATGCTTTTCTCTTTCCTTCCTCTGCTCTTCTGAGAGCCTTGTCTATCCTTGCCCGAAGCACCATCAGACTAAAGGGCTTGGTGATATAATCCTCTGCTCCAAGCTCAAGTCCTCTCACTTCGTCTATCTCAAGGTCATTGGCTGTCAGAATGATCACCGGGATATTTCCCGTTTCTTTTACCTCTCTGAGCAGATCGTAACCGCTGCCGTCCGGCAGGTTAAGATCAAGCAATAACAGGGAAAAATTCTTTTTTTCTTTCAGTTTCTCTCGCGCCTGCTCCATGGTTTCACATAATGTAAAACAGAAATCCTCTTTCTTTAATGCAAGCGCCAAGCCTTCCCGAAGGCCCTTATCATCCTCTACCACTAATATATCCTTCACCTGCTAAAACTCCTTACTCTCCATTCACAAAAATGCACACACTTCTCCCCTGCATTCTCACTCTGTTATCCAAAAGCTTCCTCATTCCCTTTTTGTCCGGTATGAAGGCTGGAAGATACTGACCGGTTGTGTCCGCTGCCACATACCAGCTTTCTCTTTCCGAAAGTGCAGGCAGGAAAAAATCCTGATCCTCCCAGAACACATTTACCGCAAGGCAGACAATGTCATCTCTCTTTTCCGTTTCGTTCTGTCCGGCATAAATCACACGAAGGATCTTCGTATTTTCGTCCACTCCCTGTACCATGATCTCGGGAAGGCCGATTCTGCTGGTTCCCATATTTTTCCTCACTACCGGATGAGCTTTTCTGAAAGAAGTCATGTATTTGCAAAAATTAAAATGTTCTTTATTCTTCTTTTGATCTTCCCAGTTCAACCAGGAAATTTCATTGTCCTGACAATAGGCATTGTTATTTCCAAACTGAGTGTTTAAAAATTCGTCTCCCGCATAAAACATAGGAGTTCCGCGGCTGCACATCAACACTGCGAACGCGTTCATGGCAAGCCGTTTTCTTAAGGAGAGCACACCCGGATCCTCCGTCTCTCCCTCTGCTCCGCAGTTCCAGCTTCGATTATCATTTGCCCCGTCTGTATTATTCCAGCCGTTTGCCTCATTATGCTTTTCATTATAAGAATACATGTCCCAAAGGGTAAAGCCGTCATGACAGTTCAGAAAATTGACGGATGCATTATCGCCCCGATATCTGGGATCATAAATATCCTTGGAGCCTGTGATCCTGTCAGCGGCGACCTGCCACATACCGTAGTCACCCTTCAGGAAATTTCGCATGTCATCCCGATATCTTCCGTTCCATTCCGCCCATCTGTTAAAGGAAGGAAAGCTTCCCACCTGATACAAACCGCCGGCGTCCCAGGCCTCTGCGATCAGTTTGGTATTGCCGAGAATCGGGTCGAAGGCAAGACTCTGCAAAAGAGGCGGCTTGCTCATAGGAGAACCGTCCTCGTTTCGCCCCAAAATGGATGCCAGATCAAACCGGAAGCCGTCGATATGGTAAACGGTGGTCCAGTACCGCAGACATTCCAAGATCATCTGATGTACCATAGGATGATTACAGTTCAATGTATTTCCGCAGCCGCTGAAATTGTAATAATATCCCTCCGGTGTCAGCAGATAATAGATGTTATTATCGAATCCCTTGAAGGAAAAACAGTCCCCCATCTCATTGCCTTCAGCCGTGTGATTAAATACCACATCCAGAATACATTCTATGCCATTCTCATGAAGCTCACAAATCAGTTCCTTCAGTTCCGTTCCCTCTCTGTTATATTCCAGACCGGAAGTATAGCTGGTATTGGGAGAAAAGAAGCTGACTGTATTATAGCCCCAGTAGTTCATTACCGGCTTGCCGTCAACCTCCCGATAATCCTTCATCTCGTCGAACTCAAAAATCGGCATCAGCTCCACCGCATTGATGCCAAGCTCCTTCAGATAGGGGATTTTTTCCTTTAAGCCCGCAAATGTACCCGGACACTTGACTCCGGAGGAAGCGTGTTTGGTAAACCCGCGCACATGCATCTCATAGATGATCAGGTCCTCCATGGGAATCAGGGGCTGTCCGTTTTCCTTCCAGTCAAAGTCATCCCTGACCACTCTTGCCTTGTAGATTGCTCCTCTTTTACGGGGTGTTCCCCACACACTCTGTCCGGTCACTGCCTTGGCATAGATATCAAGCAGCACATTCTTTTTATCAAAAAGGAGACCTGCCTTGGGGTCATAGGGGCCATCCAGCCGATAGGCATATTCAAAATCCTGAATGTTCAGCCCGAAGACAATCATGGAATAAACCTTTCCGATCTTGTAATTCTCCGGAAATGGAAGCACCGCATAGGGTTCCTCCTCCATGCGATGATACAGAAGCAGCTCACAGGAGGTCGCTCCATAGGAATATACCGTAAAATTCACGCCGCAGGGAATCGCGGTAGCTCCGTTCACCTCATACATTCCCGGCCTCACCTCAAATCCGTTGATCACATCCATGGGTACCATGTGGATTCTGGTCATGGGCGCAATCAGCTTGTTATCCTCCGGCGATTTGTTCGCATTTTTCTTTCGTGTTTCCATCTCTTTTGTGGTCTCCTGTTTTCTTTATTCTTGCTTCTGAAAAAATGACTCCCAATATCATCCTCCGATTCTCCATTTTCCAAATGAGACGGGAGCCTGTTTCTTGTTATGTATTCCGATCATCTTTTCCATCCATATCATATCATACCATGTATCAAATTTATAGCCGCTGTCATGAAAAGTACCTACAAGGGAAAATCCCATTTTCTCATGAAAATGCTGACTGTCAGTCGTCAAAAAGGGATCCTCGCATCTGGGCACCGCAATACAGGCATTCATGTTTAAAACTCCCATTCCCCGCAAGGCTTTTTCAAGCGTCTCATAAAGTTCTTTTCCGATCCCTTGTCTTCGGCAATCCTGCCTGATGTACACTGTTGTCTCCACAGACCAGTCATAGGCGCTTCTTTCTTTAAAGGTTCCCGCATAAGCATAACCCAATATTTTATTATCCTCGTCAACCGCCTTGATATAGGGAAATCTGGAAGAAATTTTTTCAATTCTTCCCCTGAATTCCTCCACAGACGGCACTTCGGTTTCAAAAGAAATTGCCGTGCCTGTCACATAAGGGGCATAAATGGCAAGCAGTTCCTCTGCATCCGATGTTGTCACCCTTTCAATTTTCATAATAAATATTCTCCTTAATCACAAAGTTTTTCGCCTGAATACATACAGATGTATGCACAAATGTATGTGTATGGTTGACCATCTTCTCTTTACAATATAAAATAAAATCAGATCTGACAATAACCACTATATATCAAAATCGGAAAGTGAACCATATTATGAAAGAAAAAAATCTATCCAATTACATAAAACGCCTGTTGATCCTTGTTGTCGGGCTTACCATTGCACATCTTGGCGTCACATTATTTTTATTATCAAATTTGGGGAGTGATCCGTTCAACGTACTCATTCAGGGGATTGCTCATCTGCTGCCCCTCTCACACGGAACCTGCCATCAGATCATTTGCTTTCTGATACTGGGAATTCTGCTTTTTACAGCCCGCTCTTATATCAAAGCCGGCACTTTTGTCTGCATGTTCCTTGGTGGCCCAATCATAGATTTTTTTACATTCCTTTTAAAGGACTTCATCAATGCCGACTCATCAATGGTTTTGCGCTTTGTCTCTCTGATCCTTGGCTGCTTTATTTTAGCCTTCGGCATGACCATCGTGATCAAATCCGATGCCGGAACAGGCCCTAACGACCTTGTGGGTGTCGTTATCTCCGACAAGCTTCATAAGCCCTTCGGCATCTGCCGTGTCATTGTCGATTTTTCCTTTGTCATCATAGGCGTACTCCTTGGCGGCATCTTTGGAGTCGGTACTATCGTGTGTGCCTTCCTCATCGGGCCTATTGCTGACCGTTTTCTTCCCGTCAGCGAAAAGATCGTTCGCAGGTTACTGTGAGGGACTTTTTCTTATCTGTTACAGTATATCTTTTCTATTACAGCATAACTTTTATTTCAGGCAGTTCATGATGACCGTGATCATCATTTCCATCTCCTCCGGCTTGGACTCCGCTATCATAATCGTAAGGGCAACAAGCGTATGATCCTCTATCAGCTTTTTGCCATCTGGGAAAAGCACTCCGTTTTTATCCAGAAAGTAAAGGAACATGGTAGCCGCAATCCTCTTATTGCCATCAAAAAAGCTGTGATTTTTGGTTACAAAATAGAGTAGGTGCGCCGCCTTTTCCTCCAATGTGGGGTAAACATCCCGACCTCCAAATGACTGATAAATATTGCCAATACTTCCTTTAAAAGAATCGTCCTTTTCTTTGCCAAATAAATCAGACTCATCACCAAACCGCATATTGGCGATCACTTCACGGCATTCTTCATAGGTCAGCTCATACGTAGACGTGTTTCCTTTCGGTCGGGTCATATTCTGATGGTCATAAGAATCAAGCAGCTCCAGTGCTTCGCTATACTTCTCAATGACTGTCAGAACCTGCTTACTGTCCAGTGCATTCTCCGTGCGCTTCATAATCTGTATCACCTCTCCAAGCTGGCTGATACGACTATTATTTACAGCATATCCCTGTAAAATGTATTGCTTCAGGACAGAATTTGCCCATTTCCGAAACTCTACGCCGCGCTTAGATTTAACACGATAACCGACAGAGATAATGACATCAAGATTATAATGTTCTATCTCTCGTTCAACTTTTCGTCCTCCCTCATTTTGAACTGTCGCAATTTTTGCGACAGTTGAGCTGTCCAGTTCTTCTTTTAATGCATTGTTAATATGCTTGCCAATCGTTTTAACATCTCTGTCAAACAATTCTGCCATTTGGTTTCTGTTAAGCCATACCGTCTCCTGCTCAATCGGAACCGATAATGCTACTTTCCTGTCTTCCGTTTCAAATAGTACAATTTCATTCGTCTTCATTTGTGTAAAACCCCCAATTCACTATTAACTTATTCTTTGTAAAACTGAATTTTGCAAAATCCAGCTCGCTTATTCAGAACATATGTTTGTTTTTATTGTATCACATCTTCTTCTATATCGCAACTGCAAATTCAAAATTTCGAACAATTTTCTTTTTTAATTTGGCACCTGCAAAATTGAAAATTGTTAGATTCCTACATTGCCGCCAACTGACAATCATGCTTCTTAAAGAAATCCACTCTCGGTTCCAGATACTTCAATTTATGTTTCTTTACATCTCCAACATAAAATGAAATAGGGTCAAAAATGTGATTCCAATCCCACAATTCTTCTCCCACATTCAGATATTCTCTAAACATTTCACATCCTTCCGGTGCAATAGGGTGAATTAAAATCGCCATAACCTTACAAGCATAAAAGCAATCAGAAATAAGACGCTTCCTAAATTCCACATCACCTGTTGCATCCGCAATCTTTACGTTGTTTACCCAATGCTTGTTTACCCGCCGTATAAAATCATCCAAAACGTATGAGATTCGGTGAAACTCATGATTATACATATGGCGCTCATAGTCAAGCACCGCTTTTTCAGCCATAATCTTTATTTCCTCGCTCACTTCTCCCTCAGGGATTCTACCATCACAATTGTTCTGAATTGCATAAAAACAGGTACGAATCAGACGATTAAACACATTCGTAATCAAGTTGCCGTCTTTCAAAACCATATCCACACCAACACGCTCTTCCTCTTTCATAAATACCTGCGGCTTAAAGCCCACACTTTTTGAAGACAGTCCTAAACTCATAAAATGCATTCGCAGCTGATCCTTGGTGTAATAATCAAGCAATTCATCTGCTGTAGGCGGCTTTATTTCTGAACTACTGCTGGCTTTTGTATCCATATACAATAAATGCCTGTTAGCTATGATGTGAGATAGGTGTACCTTCTCCATATTCGGCACTTCCCCTTTAGGAACCTGTAATCCTGTAAATAATCCGGTCTGGGCAATCGCATAGAAATAAATATTATCTTCGCCAATAAACTGATAAACTTCAGACTCATCATCATACCACCACTTGGACAAATCATCTTCCTTTTTCTTCTCTCTCAAATATGCTAACGTAAAGGAAATCGGTGCCCATAATGACTCCGGCCACACCCAGAATGTCAAGTCTTTTAAATTTTCACATTCAGGAAAAGGTACTCCCCATTCTACGTTGCCGGACAGCCGGAACGGAACCAGCGTCTTTCCGGAAGTATAATGAATATTTTCTGCGTCCAAAACACTTTTCGCCTTATCTCTGTCATCCAGGTTTTCAAATTCAAAGACAACAGAAGATTTCTTCTCCTCATCAGTCAGTTTATGAGGGGGTAATTTTGCGATTAATTTTCCCAAATCATCTATATACTTTCTGGGCACATAAATATACGGCTTCTTCAAAAATTCCTCTACAGTTTCTAACTGATACTTACGGATGTTTGTTTTTTTGCGCAGAAAGTCATTATACTCCTTTATCATATCGATACAATGTTCTAAGTCAAAATACCAGTTCTCTACCTCTTTAAGAACAGGCTTTTTATTCGACAGGCAACTAATGGGATGACTTCACGGTTGATATGCTGGCAAAAGGTCTTAAGCAATTTCTACTCACATGCCTCTTGCGAGGCATGACGAACTTGTACTCGTTCAGAAGTCCCATAATCACGATTTCTACTCACATGCCTCTTGCGAGGCATGACAATAACAGACGGAGAAGTCGATAGACTTTGTTACATTTCTACTCACATGCCTCTTGCGAGGCATGACCCATGGAATCCGTGACAAGATCAGATGCATAGGCATTTCTACTCACATGCCTCTTGCGAGGCATGACCCATACTCTTTCCATATGGCCTTCAACGCATTGATTTCTACTCACATGCCTCTTGCGAGGCATGACGTCGCATATCCGCATTCTTCCAGATACTGGCACGCATTTCTACTCACATGCCTCTTGCGAGGCATGACGTAATCAGCGTATACTTTTGTTGTGTTTAAGGAAATTTCTACTCACATGCCTCTTGCGAGGCATGACCAAAATTATCTGGTAATTCATCAAGCATTATAACATTTCTACTCACATGCCTCTTGCGAGGCATGACATATCCACGCCACATAATTTCAATCAGGTAATACAATTTCTACTCACATGCCTCTTGCGAGGCATGACGATCAGATAGAGCAGATCAATAACAGGATCGAGATTTCTACTCACATGCCTCTTGCGAGGCATGACGACCATCTACTTCTACTTCGTAAGTATCGTTGATATTTCTACTCACATGCCTCTTGCGAGGCATGACATTTAACAAACCTCTTAATGCAACGGTATATAACGATTTCTACTCACATGCCTCTTGCGAGGCATGACATATCCTCAAATTTGTTAGTCCAGAACGAGTAAGATTTCTACTCACATGCCTCTTGCGAGGCATGACATAAATGCGGTTGTTCCGTTATGGAATAGAACGATTTCT
>JAGAQU010000115.1 GCA_017622575.1 Lachnospiraceae bacterium | reverse complement strand
TATTTGTCAAGGTGCTTGCTTCGATCTTATCGAAGTTTTCGTCAGGCAATCTTTTGAAGACTACCAACGGAGAAGGAGGGATTTGAACCCTCGCGCCGCTATTAACGACCTACTCCCTTTCCAGGGGAGCCCCTTCAGCCTCTTGGGTACTTCTCCAAACAAAGCTGACTTTTAATGAACAATATGAAATGTTCGCGGAGAAGGTATCTCCAGCGGAGAGGGTGGGATTCGAACCCACGCGCCCTTGCGGACAAACGGTTTTCAAGACCGCCTCGTTATGACCACTTCGATACCTCTCCATGTCGTGCGCTCTGAATCAGCGCAAGGATTATTCTAACAAATACAGAATACAATGTCAACAATTTTTTCAACAAATTTTTTTACAATTTTTTTGCCTTATTTTTACACGGGATTTCCTTCTATTTTTCTCTTTGTAATAGAAATCTTTCCGGCAAATTAATATTTTTGGCAACGCGCAGATACACCGGATTAGCTGACTGAGCGCTTGCTCATATGCAGACACACTCATTGACTATGCCTCTTACGATCAGGAGAATTTTTCTTAGCTTCAATTACCCTCATTTTTCAGCCATGCGGATTGCTCAACCATTTTTCATATACCTCGAGAATTTTCACTAAGTGTATCACAGACTCCACGCGCTTCCTATACCCTCTCTCCAACGCATCATAACATTATGCGGGGGTACAACAAGCTCTTTTCTTCATCCCATACCCTCCGTACAACGTTTCATGGCTTAAAAATATTACTCAGAAGCTTTTACTGAGGGTATTTCATGCACTTTCTCCTTTCTCATACCCTCCGCTCACCACTTTCACAGCTTTATATGCTACTAAGGAGCTTCTATCGAGGGTACAGTTCAATCCTTTCCGCCTCTCATACCCTCCGCTCACCATTTCACAGCTTAAATTGCTACTCGCAAACTTCTAACGAGGGTATTTTCAGGCATTCCCACTTCATATACCCTGCCTGCACATCAAAACTCAAAAGAGTCTGGTCAATTCCGATAAGGAATTAATTTCTCCGGAATTTTATTCGTAAATTTTGCTTTTGAAATTTTCGGCGATCAGTAAATCCTCCGGAGTAGTAATCTTAATATTCTCATAGGAACCCTCAACTAATTTTACGGGATGTTTCATCAGTGTTTCCACAACCATGGCATCATCCGTAATATGAATTCCCTGCTCATTCAGATCTTCTTCCTGAGCAAGGAGCCGGCTGTACGCTTCCTTAATAAGGGTCGATTCAAATACCTGAGGAGTCTGGATCATCCAGACCAGATTTCTGTCAGGCGTCTGATGAATAAAGCCGTTTTTGTCTGCAATCTTAATGGTATCCTTTACAGGCATTCCCACCACACAGGCATCATTCTCTTTTGCACACTCATATGCGCGTTCCAAAATTTCCTCCGTGATCATGGGTCTTGCCCCGTCATGAATAAAAATGTAATCGCAGTCTGTCAGGCACGCAAGGCCTACTGCCACGGAATGGTATCTCTCTTTGCCTCCTGCCTCAATATACTTCACTTTGGAAAAACCATATTGATCCACAATATTTTTTTTGCAGTAATCCCTGTCCTCTTCCGAAACCACCAACACGATCTCATCGATAAAGCTTTGTTGAAAAGCCTGAAGTGAATAATAAATTACGGGCTTGTCCTGAATCAGCAGAAACTGTTTTTTAATACCGCTGTGCATTCTCTTCCCGCTTCCTGCGGCAAGCACCACAGCACCGCAACGGCATTTTTCTTTTTCCATATGACACCCGTCCCTTTCGCAACGAAAAAACTTATCTTTCCCCCAGTTTTAAATTAGGTACCGCGTTCAGATCATAACTGCTGCGTACCCCTTTGACAAATTCATAATATCCCGCAGCTCCGATCATAGCCGCATTGTCCGTACAAAAAATCGGAGAAGGATGATAAAACTGAATTTTGTTTTTTGCACAAGCCTCCTCAAAAGCCACCCTGAGAGAAGAGTTGGAGGCTACGCCCCCTGCTATGGCAAATTTATTGTAACTGTATCTCTTCACCGCACCCATGGAATGCTCCACAAGCACATCGATCACTGCCTTTTGGAAGGAAGCTGCCACATCCGCCCGGTTTACCTCTTCTCCTTTCATCTGACAGGAATTCAGATAATTTAAGACTGCCGATTTTAAGCCGCTGAAGCTGAAATCATATTCTGCTTCCGCCACCTTGGCACGAGGAAAGTGAATCGCATCCGGATTCCCCTCCTTCGAAATCTTATCAATTTTAGGTCCTCCTGGATATCCAAGACCGATGGCTCTGGCCACCTTGTCAAAGGCTTCTCCCGCGGCATCATCCCTTGTCCTTCCGAGAATCTCATATTCTCCGTAATCCTTTACCACCACGAGATGAGAATGACCACCTGAAACCACCAGGCAGATAAACGGCGGTTCAAGATCCTTGTTCTCGATATAGTTTGCACTGATGTGGCCTTCGATATGATGGACGCCCACAAGAGGAATGCCGGAGGCGAAGCTGATGGCTTTTGCTGCTGAGACACCCACAAGTAAAGCCCCTACAAGTCCGGGGCCGTAAGTTACTGCAATTGCATCCATTTCTTCTAATTTCATATGAGCTTCCGACAATGCCTGTTCAATCACCTGATTGATCTTCTCTATATGCTTTCTGGAAGCAATTTCCGGCACCACGCCGCCATATTCCGTGTGAAGCGCAATCTGTGAATAAATAATATTGGAGAGAACCTCCCTGCCGTTCTTCACAACAGCAGCTGCCGTTTCATCGCAGGAGCTCTCTATGGCCAGTATACAGATATCCTTTTCCATCATTCCATACCCTTCCACTTTTTTCTTCTATTATTGATAAGCCCTGGTTTCTTCATCATCTGCCAGTTTAAATCCATAAATCTTCCAGTGCCCCGCATCATCCTTACGAAGGAGAAAAACTTCATTGGTAGAATCCACGTAGGTTCCCTTTCTCAAGGTAAAAGAGCAGTACAGCTTCGCCCAGTTAAATCCACCTTTCGTATATTCTTCCACATCCGTGCTTGCACTGGTTGCATAGCTGGAAATCACAATCTCCTGATCCCTGAGCTGGTTAACATCCCATCGCAGATCCTCTATGTACTGATTTTCCGTCTTGCTTGCAATCAATTCATCATCATAGAGATTTCTGACCTGCAGGGCTAGCTGAACAAATTCTTCTTCCGTATATTCTTCGTTGTAGAAGCACTGAGTCATCTGACAGTAAAGTTTTACCACTTCCTTGGGTGTGGGCGGATAATTGCGTTCAAAATTGTAGGAAAGAGCCTCCTCCACTGCAGTGGCTTTTGCCGGAGTTTCTTCCATTGCTTTCTGCCTTTTACTTTTATTAGAGAGGTAATAGTAGTATCCCGCAACAAGACAGATCAGTACAAGTCCAATGATCAAAACCTTTATTCCATTCGCATTTTGTCCTTTTTTCTTCTTACTGTCTGCCACAGGATCCCCCTCCTTTCTTCCTACTAAAAACTATAAATCACTCATCAAAAACAAGCTCTATGGTCTTACCGTCTCTGCAGGTTTCCGCTTCCCCGAAAATCTTTCTCACTGCAGGCAAAAATTCATCCGGTCTGTTCAGGGACGGACTGTAATGGGTGAGCCATAACCTGCGTACCTCAGCGCGCTTTGCCAGCTCCGCCGCCTCATAAAAGGTCATATGTTTGTTTTCCCTTGCCTTCGCCAGCTTATCAGGCTCTCCATACATCCCTTCACAGATAAACAGATCCGCGTTTTCCGCATGTCTGACGATACTTTCCGTTGGCCTTGTATCTGTACAGTAGGTTACCTTAAGTCCTTTTCTTGCTTCCCCCAGAACCATTTCCGGCACAAGTGTCATATTTTCTGTTTCTATGGTTTCTCCGCGTTGCAGCCGATTCCAGTATTTCTTTTCAATTCCCAAAGCGACTGCTCTGTCAACCTGAAATTTGCCAATCCGGTCAATAGCGATACTGTAGCCGTAGCAGGGGACATTATGGTTCACCTTAAATGCCTCTATTCTGAATCCGTCAAAATGAATGATATGTTCACTCTCCGAAAGCTCAAGACAGTCGATTGCAAAAGGCAGTTCCGGTGCAATGATACGAAGCGATGCCACCACCTTTGCAAGACCTTTCGGCCCCACCAAAAGAAGCGGCTCTGTCCTTTCCGCATTTCCCATGGTGAGAAGCATTCCGGGCAGTCCGCTGATATGGTCTGCGTGAAAATGGGTAAAACAAATAACATCGATGGGTTTGGGACTCCAGCCCTTTTCTTTCATTGCTATCTGCGTTCCTTCTCCACAGTCAATCAGTATACTTTGTCCGTTGTATCTTGCCATCATGGAAGTAAGCCACCTGTAAGGGAGGGGCATCATCCCGCCGGTACCCAGCAAACAAATATCAAGCATAATACCTCCGCTACAGCAGTTCCTTTGCCTCCTCTTCTTCCACCGGAATGGCAAATCCTGCTGTCATTTTATCATAACACTCTTCGCAAAGGTCAAAAAGATATTTCATGCCATCTTTATTACTGAAATAGCCAAACTGACTATTACCGCAAAAACATCCTTCCTTCACGATTCCGTTTTCCACTTTCAATTTCTTTTTGCATTGATTGCAAATAACAGAAACAAGCTCTTTTCTGTTATTATCTGAATAGATCCGCATGGTTTATCCTCCTTAGTCCCTATTTTATTATACCTGATTTTAAAATAAGAAACAGTGGTAAATCCTCCATGCTCTTCCTATCTTTTCCACATGATCAGAGCATCCTCTTTGGGTTTCTCATAAAAACCGGGACGCACCCCTTCTTTGTGAAAGCCAAGGCTTTCATAGAGGGAAATGGCAGGAGCATTGCTTACTCTTACTTCCAGTGTGAGGTCTCCGATTCCAAAGGAAGGAGCTTCCTTTAACATATATTCCATGAGTTTTCTTCCAATTCCCCTTCGTCTGAATTTTTCCGCCACTGCCACGTTTGAAATCTCACCTTCACCTGCCATATTTCTGACACCGCAGTATCCGGCAATTTCACCGTCTTCCTCAGCCACAAAGTAGTGAGCATAATCCGCTTCTATCATTGTAAGAAAATCATTCGGTTTCCACGGCATGGCGAAAACAGCCTCCTCTATCCTGCTCACAGCTTCCACATCCGCCACTGCCAATTCTCTGATGATCATGATTTTTCCTGCTTTTCGCGCTCAGCCTGAGACAGCCTCAGATATTCCGGAGCATGGTCCGCTGCGCTGACAACCTTTCCTTCTTTATAATAATCGGAAGCCAGAATGCCGAAAGCCGCTGCTCTTTGCCGGTTCATATGTGCCGGTGCAAAACCGTATGGCACCTTCATCAGATCTGCAAGCTTCTTTTCATAGACAGGCACTCCGTCTCCAAGAAAAATCACTTCTCTTTCAAAGCTGTTGCACTTTTCCGCAATTTCATCTATGGAAACGGCACATTGGGGCAAAAGACTCACCAGCTTATAGCTAACCGGCATTCCCTCTTTCCGGAGGAACTCGTAAATGCCGGTATAGACCTGATTTCTCCTCGCATCCATAATGGGACAAATGAGCTTATCCGTTCCATAGAGATTACAGGCAAGTCCATCCAGCGTAGGGATCTCAATAATAGGCTTTTTCATGGCAAGCCCAAGACCCTTTGCCGTTGCAGAACCGATCCGAAGACCTGTAAAAGAACCGGGACCTTTGGCAAGTGCAATGGCATCTACCGAATCAAGATCAAGCTCCACCATTTTTTTCAGTTCATCCAGCATGGGAAGCAAGGTCTGAGAATGAGTCTTTTTGTACTGAATATTATATTCACCGATCAGGGTCTGATCTTCCAAAACGGCAACCGAAGCCACTAACCCTGAGCTGTCTAAAGCAATTATCTTCATGGCATAAACCTTTCCGATGATAGTTCTATGATAGTTCTATATCTTCAATAAGGATCTTACGATAATCAAAGCCTTTGTCAAGATCTTTCAATATGGTGATCCGCCTGTATTTTTCTGGGAGGATTTCTTCTATCAGATCTGCCCACTCGATTAAGGATACACCGTCTCCGTAAAAGCAGTCTTCATATCCGATCTCATCCATCTCAGAGATATCCCCGATCCGATACACATCAAAATGATAAAAAGGAAGTCTTCCCTCCTCATAAATCTGCAATATAGTAAATGTGGGACTGTTTACCGGCTCCGTAATGCCAAGCCCCTCCGCCAGTCCCTGTGTAAACACGGTCTTGCCCACTCCGAGATCACCGATCAGTGTATAGACATCCCCCGGCTTTGCCTCTTTTCCTATTTGTCTGCCGAGGGCATAAGTATCCTCCGGCTTAAAGCTTTCTATTTCTTTCATGTCTGCAACCTGTTTCTTTATCCTAGCATTTTATCTTTACTTTTTGGGGCGGCATATGAATAGAGATCATTTCTATGACAGCAGACGACTTTTCGCCAAGCTCCCGCTTGGGAAAAATAGATGCATTTACCGCCGATGTATACACCACGATGCTTCTCGTGGTGGAAACCGCCTTCTTCATATCCTCCCACTTCTGGCTTTCCGTATTTTCTCCCTGAGATACCTCGATTCCTTCCTCCGTCATCTTGAAATGCAAAGGCTTTTTGAAGGAAGGATTACTCAGAAACTGCTGCTTTGATTTCAGGAAAAGGGTAACCGGCAGATACAAAAGCACGATGATGCCTGCAATCAGACAAAGGATACCACCACCTGATGCCCCGGCAACCACCATAAGTGCTCCCGCTACAGACCCGATCAGTCCCGAAGCGCTTGTATAGGTATGATGAAGCATATAATCATATAAATCGGCTGATGTCATTTGCACGTCAAATTCTACTTCCATATTCACTCCGCATGTTTTTGATTGAATTTCGAAGAGCACCTGCAAATGTAGGTGCTCTTTTGCTTTTCTTTATTATACTAAAAAACTGATAAAGTGCAACACTTATTCGTGCCGCAATGCTTCGATAGGGCTTAGTTTTGCCGCTTTCCTTGCAGGATAGATACCGAAGAAAATACCGACGCCACAGGAGAAAACAGAGGCAAAGATAACCGTACTGACTTTTACCTGCGGAGTGATATTCGCCACAGCACACACTCCAAATGCTCCCATTACTCCGAGAATAATCCCTATGATACCTCCAAGCAGCGTGATAATGCCCGCTTCTGCCAGGAACTGCAGCAAAATTGACTTTGTTCTTGCTCCCAGTGATTTCCGGATACCGATCTCCCTGGTTCGTTCCGTCACGGACACCAGCATAATATTCATAACGCCGATACCGCCTACCAGAAGAGAAATGGCAGCCACAAAGGAAATAAATATGGTAATGAAAC
Organism: Lachnospiraceae bacterium; assembly: GCA_017622575.1. Classification (GTDB taxonomy): domain Bacteria; phylum Bacillota; class Clostridia; order Lachnospirales; family Lachnospiraceae; genus Suilimivivens. The sequence continues at coordinate 4,413 of JAGAQU010000115.1, read as the reverse complement.
CGAGGATGGTATCGAACTGCGAAGAAAAGTCTGTAAAGCTTTCCATCATGATCTGATTCTCACCGCGCACATTATGTCTGCTTTCCAAAAGCGTCATGACCTTTGAAGCCACCTCTGTGGAATACTCAGAGGATTCCGAGATTACATAAAACTGGTCAAAATCGTCGATATAATATCCGAATTTATTTGCCATAAAAGTAAGTGGGACTTCTGCTGAAATAGTGACTGTACCAGAACCCATTGCCATATTGATCAGAGACGATGCGTTGTCCTTTCTGATTCCCACAATGCGTATTTCCTGGGTTACGCCCCAAAAGGTGGCATCAAAGGTCATACCCACAACATCCGTCGTACCAAACAGGGCTACTGCACTGGCCTCCGTGATCACGCAGGCATTGTTGCCGCTGTCATAATCGTTCTGTGTAAAATATTTTCCCTTAATAATGGGGTCTGCGGAGGCATACTGGAGTCCCACGGTTCCTCCGCTCATGCTGATATCAAAATCCCCTTTGGGTCCTTCTGCTGTTCCCCATGTTCCAAAAGATGGGGTTACTCCCTTTACATGATCTACCTGTTCCATGATCGCATCAAAATCAGACTGATCGAAGGTTACCGTAGTATCCTTTCTGGTACTGTCCACATAAAAGGCGAGCTGACCGCCTCCTAAACCTTCCAGTTCTGAATTGACCTGTCCCCTGACACCGTTACCTATGGAGATAACCATAATGACAGAGGAAATACCAATAATGATACCGAGCATGGTCAAAACGGAACGTCCCTTATTGCTTTTAATATTCATCAAAGCAATCTTAATATATTCCCAAATCTGTGCCATAGCAATGCTCCTTAGTTTGCGGGAACAGCAACTGCTGCCATACCCTCAGTAAGTCCTGTCGTCACTTCTGTTACCATCTGATCTCCTTCCGATATTCCTTCCACGATCTGAATCATGGTATCGGAAGAGATTCCCGTCACAACCGGCTTTCTGACAAGCACATTGTTTTCCACTACATAAATGAATTCTCCGTCCATATCCACATTGACCGCGCTGACCGGTACAACGATAACATCACTTTCCTGTGCCGTGCTGATCACTACCTTGGCTTCCACTCCAAGATAGACATCACTGTCGGGATTTAAAATTTTGATCTCTGTGCCTACCACAGCCGCACCGCTGGAATTCTTCTCTGCCATCTTATTGATCTTGGATACTTCACCTTCATATTCTTTACCGCCGATCGTTACGGTTGCTTTCTGCCCTACCGCAATCTTGTCAAGATCATATTTGGTGACGGAAATCTTTACCGATACATCTTCTGTACTCTCCAGCTTCAGAAGCTGCGCACCCTGTGCCACTGTGGAGCCCTCCACTGCACTGATCTCTGTGACTACCCCGTCAAATTCCGCTGTAATACCGGAAGATGCATTCTCAAGATTTTCCAGTTTATCTTGAGCCTCAATTTCCTTTGTCTGATTGGTGGCTTCCAGCTCTTCCTTTGCTCCCACTGTCATCTTTCCGGCCTCGGCGGAGTTCTTCTGTGATTTCATTTCAGAACGATACTCCTTATAATCAGCAAGCATATCGTTATAAACTTCAAGTTCATCCTCCCATCCTTTAATTTCCGCATTATTGTTCTGTTCATAATTGTTCAGCTGTATCTGTTTCTGAAGATTCAGGTATTCTTCAGAATCCGGTTTATCCTGCCAGTCAAGGAGTGATATCTGGAGCAGTGTACCGAAATGGGCAAGATCGCTCTTCTTGGCTGCGATCTTATTTTCCAATCCTTTTATGTATGCCTCTGTATCTGCGATCTGCTGGTCCAGAACCTCAAGATTCACATTGGCTTCCTTTAAGTCCCCCAGCTTTTCATTGTTGCTCTGTATGGAGTTCTGATAACTGCCCTCTCCCGACTGAAGGGCAAGCTGGGCAAGCTGCGTTTCCTTATTTAAGGAATCTTCATCATATGCAATCAGCACATCTCCTGCCTTTACGGCATCCCCTGCACTCACATTCACTTTTCCGATCTGCACATTGACATCGGAAAAATATGTTTTTGAATTGTCTGTGGTTACTGTACCACTGGTATTGATAGTCTGCTCGATTTCTCCTTTTGAAGCAGAAGTGGTCATCACCGGGATTGGCTGATTTGCCGCTACTATATTTGATATTACGATGTAAAGAATAAAGAGAACCACAAGAACAAGAATAATAATCCTTCTTCTCTTTTTCCTCTTTGCCTTATCCACAGGCTTTTTCTCCTTCTTTACCTTTTCTTTTTTCTCTTTTTTTACCTTTTTTTTATCATTCTCTTTTTCCTGCAAAGCTGCTTCCTTCTCTTCCTGAAACACTTCTGTCTTATTCTCTTCCATTATGATTCTCCTTTTTCTATCTGTGACGCAAGTTGCTCTCACTCTGATTTCTTTATTCATCGGCAGCATCATTTACGATATCTGCCACGATCTTTCCGTCCATGATTCTGATGATTCTTTTGGCCCTGGCTGCAATCTCATTATCATGTGTGATCAGAATAACGGTTCTTTTTTCCTTGTGAAGCCCCTTCAGAATTTCCATGATTTCCTGTGTAGAGCCGGAATCCAGGTTTCCTGTAGGTTCATCTGCCAGAATCACCGGGGGTGCCTGGGCAATGGCTCTTGCGATTGCCACTCTCTGCTGTTGCCCTCCGGACATTTCCGAGGGCTTGTGATCCATTCTGTTGCAAAGCCCCACCTTTTCCAATGCAATCTCAGAGAGGCGGAGACGCTCTTTTTTGCCCACTCCTCTGTATATCAACGGCAATTCCACATTTTCCAGAGCGGTAAGTCCCGGTATCAGGTTAAATCCCTGAAAAATAAATCCGATTTCCTTATTTCTGATATCGGAAAGCTCATCATCCGACAAATGTGAAACATCCTGCCCATTCAATATGTACGTCCCCGATGTTGGTACATCCAGACATCCGAGCATATTCATCAGTGTGGATTTACCTGAACCTGACTGTCCGATGATCGCCACAAATTCATTTCGATTAATTGTCAGATTTACATGATCCAACGCTCTGACCTCATTTTCACCCGGGTTATAAATTTTACACATATCCCGGATTTCAATCAGCTCTTCCATTTTATCCTCCTTAAACACATATCATTCTCATCTGTACTATTGTATTATATAACTAATACAATATTTGTCAAGACTTAATTGCACCTTTGCAAATAACGCTGCTGAACGATTGAACTGTCTATAGACTTCTTATTACTATAACGTATTATATAGTAAAAATCTTCATTTCTTCCTAATTATATTCTTAAATTTATCTAAAGGAATATAAAAACAAAACGGAAAACAGCTTTCCTCACTGCTTTCCGTTCTCTCAGGTGCTTTTTCGATCTATTATTCTATTTTGCCTTAAGCCTGGGTTTTCCGTCTCTCTGCCTTTCCCGCAATACCTGCTTTCAGAATCGGACTTAAAGGTTTGTAGATCAGCATTGTGACCAGAGACACCGCTCCTCCCTTTAAAAGATTCATGGGCGCTACCGCAAAGATCACAAGGGTAATGACACTTGTAATATTGTCGTTGATGGCTGTTCCCATTCCCACAATCACATCGAGAGGCATTCCATACAGTTTGGAAAATGCCGGAAGCAGGTAGATTGCATTAAATGCAGAGCCAAACACTGTCATACAGAGTGTTCCTGCCACACAGGCAACAATGGCATTCTTTTTACTTTTCTTAAACATATAAATAATGGAAGCCGGCAGGATAAAACTGCATCCCACCGCAAAATTTGCAAGGTCACCCACAAAGGCTGTGGAAGTTCCCTTGATAAACAGCTTCAGTACAATCTTACAGAACTCAATCATCACTCCAGCCACCGGTCCGAAAGCAAAAGCGCCAATAAGTGCCGGTATTTCACTGAAATCCAGCTTATAGAACTCCGGTGCAAAAAATACCGGGAAATCAAAAATGTGAAGCACAACTGCAATTGCAGAGAACACACCGATCATTGCCAGCTTTCTTGTTGAAAGCACTCGTTCCGTATCGCCGTTTTTCTTTTTTGCAAACCGCTCGACCAGATAAGCCACTGCCACCAGCACCGCAGCAATCAGCACGACCTCAACAACAAATACTGTGTTGTCCACGATTGTGGACCATAAACCATTACCCATTTTCTTTTCCTCCTAAAAATACGGCTTTTCGCCTTTTTTCAGAAAGGTTCTTCTTGTAGATGATGTCTGTCCGATCCTCTAAGCAGTTCGCTTTGAGCAAGGGACAATCGAGTAGGAGGGGATTTTGATTAAATCCCCGACCTCTCACACCACCGTGCGTACGGTTCCGTACACGGCGGTTCAATCAACTTAACAAGTAACACACCTTTCGGTATAGTAATCTAACATTGAGACTAGTCCAAATG
>JAGAQU010000114.1 GCA_017622575.1 Lachnospiraceae bacterium | reverse complement strand
AGGTTGGCAAGAAGGTTCTTCGTGATGTGCTTTACCGCTATGTGCCCAGGGAAATGATGGAGCGTCCCAAGAAAGGGTTCAGCATTCCCATAGAGAAATGGCTTCTCACGGGAGATTTAAGGGCATGGGCAGAGGCTCTGCTCGACAAAAAGACGATTGAGCAGCAGGGGATTTTAAATGCGGATGTAGTCAGAAAGATCTGGACCGATTTTACGGAAAAGGGCGAGTGGCGGATCCAGATCTGGTATATTCTGATGTTCCAGGATTTTATGGCCCATCGTGGGGTTTAGAAATGCAGAAAGAAACTGCCCGGAAGGGACTGGATGAAAGATATGAATATTATTAGAATGTCCGGGGGACTTGGAAATCAGATGTTTCAGTATGCATTGTACATGAAGCTTACCGCTCTCGGAAAAGAAGTAAAATTTGATGATATCAATGAGTACCGCGGGGAACGGGCGCGGCCGATCATGCTGGCTGTGTTTGGCATTACTTACCCGAGAGCCACATGGGATGAGATCACTGTCTTTACGGATGGCTCCATGGATCTGCGCAAAAGACTTAGAAGGCGTTTTTTTGGAAAGCATGTGATCGAATATGAGGAGCAGGGTATTTATGATCCGCAAGTGCTTTCTTTTGATTCCATGTATCTGAAAGGCGCCTTTCAGAGTGAGAAATATTTTGAGGATATCAAAGAGGAGGTCAGGGCATGTTATCGTTTCCCTGATCTTGACAAAATGCATCTTCCCGAAAAACTCTATAATGACACTATAAACTGTCTTTCCGGTATTGAAAACTGTGAGGCGGTGGGACTTCATATGTGCCGCAGCGATTCGAGAACGGATGAAGAGCTCTACGAGGGGATCTGCACGGAAAAGTATTATGAGGGTGCAGTCCGCTTTATGCTTGATAAGGTAAAGGATGCAAAATTCTTTGTCTTCAGCAATGAACCCAAGTGGGTGAAGGGCTGGGTGGATGCCCTGGTGGAGAGCCAGATCACGGAGGGAATGAACCCGGAAGAGGCAAAAGCGATGAGAGACCGTTTCGTCCTGATGGAAGCCAATACGGAATATACCGGATATCTTGATATGCTTCTCATGAGCCGGTGCAAACATAATATTATCAGCAATTCCAGCTTCAGCTGGTGGTCTGCATGGCTAAACAGCAATCCTGATAAGATCGTGGTTGCTCCCGACAGATGGAAAAATAATGTGGAGAGCAATGATATTTATACAGATGGTATGATTTTGATCGACTCCAAAGGAAGGGTAAACAGAAGGGAACGAAAAGCCACATGAATATCATCAGAATGACAGGCGGCATGGGCAACCAGATGTTTCAGTATGCCCTGTATTTAAAGCTTGTCTCCATGGGAAAAGAAGTAAAATTTGATGACATAACCGAATACGAGCTTTCGAATGCCCGCCCAATTATGCTCTGGTGCTTCGGGATCGATTACCCGAAGGCGTCCCGGGAGGAGATCAATGAAATCACAGACGGGTTTATGAAGCTTTCCCACAGGATCAGAAGAAAGCTGTTTGGAAGAAAGTCTCTGGAATACCATGAGGCAGACTGTAACTTTGACCCGCAGGTGCTGACACAGAAAAACGCTTATCTCACCGGATATTTTCAGAGCGAGCGTTACTTTAAGGACATAGAGAATCGGGTCAGAGAAGCTTTTACCTTTCAACCGGTGATCTTTGAGAAGCTTTCAGAGGACAGAAAAGAAAAGCTTTTTTCTTTTCTGGATCAGATTGACAACACGCCTTCTGTCAGCATGCATATCAGAAGAGGAGATTACCTTACCACCGGTGAGGTTTACGGTGGTAACTGTACCGATGCATATTATAAAAGAGGAATAGACCTGATCAGGGAAAAATATCCGGAGGCAAAATTTTTTGTCTTCAGCAATGATGATACATGGACAAGAGCGTGGATCAAAGAAACCTTCCCCGGAGATCATAGTTTCGTCGTTGTGGAAGGAGTGCCGGAGGAAGAGGGATACCTGGATCTGTATCTGATGAGCAGATGCAAACACCACATTCTTGCAAATTCCAGCTTCAGCTGGTGGGGCGCTTATCTAAATCCTTCAGCGGACAAGACAGTGATTGCGCCTGCCAGATGGTTTAACAATCAGGACTGCAGAGATATCTATACACCGGAAATGATCAGAATATCTTCCGAAGGAGAAATCTTTTGAAATGGCAAACAGTGAAATTTTAATATCTGTGATCGTCACAGCCTACAATATAGAAAATTATCTGCCAAGATGCCTTGACAGCCTGCTTCGTCAGTCCTACAAACCGCTTGAGATCATTGTGGTGGATGACGGATCCACGGACGATACGCCGGGGATTTGTGACAGATATGCCGGGAAGCATGAGAATATCACCGCTGTTCACAGGGAAAACGGCGGACCCTCCGCCGCAAGAAACGCGGGACTGAAAATAGCAAAGGGTACCTACATCGGCTATGTGGACGGAGATGACTGGGTGGAACCCGATATGTACCGGGACATGCTGAAGGCCTGCCTCGACAAAAACGCCGAAATTGCCATTTGCACCTACAGACAGGTGGGAGAAGGAGCTGAGGAGATTCATCCCACAGGAAAAGTCATCGAACTTACCAGAGAGGAAGCTCTGGAGCTCTATATCAGCGGCCATGAACAGTATCATATCTATCATTCCGTATGGAGCAAGCTTTTTAAGCGGGAGATCATCGCAGACATTGATTTCCTGGAAGGACGAAAGTCCGAGGATATCATGTACAGCACTATGGCCCTTGTGAGAGCTTCCAAATGTGTTTTCCTGGATACGCCTTACTATAATTACATGGTGGACCGGGCGGACAGTATCATGAACAGCAAGCTGGCAGAGCGCCGCTTTCAGGATGAAATTCCGTTCTGGAAGGAACAGATTGCGTATCTTTCGGGGAATGGATTTGCAGAGATGTCCGAGAAAGCATATTATCAGTTCTGCAGGAAAATGCTGTTTTACTATATTGACTTCAGGGACAGAAAAATGACCGGAGAGGCAAAAGAACTGGCAGATCTTTTAAAACATGATAAAGAAACTATCAGGAATATCTATGGAAAAAGCTTTGTCAAATCGGGTGACAGGGTCAGAATGAAGCTGTTTCTTGCATGCCCGGGATCTTATTACAGGATCGTGAAGTTGTATGAAAAAATGATCATTCCATTACGACAGTAATTCCTTCTATTCTTTATCAAGATCTTCATAGATACTGTCGTAATCGTAGCCGGAGTAGAATTCCCGCTCCGTTTCCAGCTTATCCAGATAATTTTCTTTGGTCACAAGACCGATGTCCTGTGAGATCCAGCTCAGCATCATGGAATTGACCTCAGCATTGTAGTGACCGTCATCACAGTAGTAATCAGGATTGCAGATCACATCATACCGGTCAAAGAAGTTGTAGAGCTTTACGTTGGGGCACTCCAGCAAAAGCTCGGTGGCAGTCTGTTCGGCCCGGAGCTGTCTGTCCAATGTCCCTTTGATGACAAGAGCATCAAAATAGCAGATACTGTAGGGAGGATAGACAAGATAGAAGGTGACATCAGGATATCTGTTTACCAGCTGTACAATATTCGTGTCTATGGTCTTTACTACCATGTCATACTCTTTCTGACCAAAATCCGTATCCACATTTTTATTTATATTTTCCCGGTCGTAGGACTGCATGATATATTCAAGACCGCAGTCTCTTTCCCAGGAGGAATATTCATCCATGGTAGTGCTTTCTGCGCCGCTAAGGGTCATCTTGAGATTGGACAGTACACCGTGATACAGGATGGATTTGTTGAATAAATAGGCGGTGTCATTCAGCGGGTTATCATCATAAAGGTAAATGGGGTAGCTATCATACTGTGCCCAGTCATATTCCCGCAAAAAGCCGTTATAATCAACAACCCATAAAACAGTCTTTAAATCGGGATTTCGCTCAAGAGCCCGTTCCAGATTTTCGGAAAGCTCCTGATAGCCTGCGCCGGAGAAGGTTTCCTTGACGGAGTGAGTCCCAAACAGCGCATCCATCTCGCTGGGCTTAAAGTTCTGCGCCATGGAAGTGCCGGTGATCATCGCATCAAAAGTAAAGTTTCTGGAGATCCCGTCATTGGTATACCGCTCCTCATAAAGCCTGTAGGAGAGAAAAGAAAAGGGCTTATGGTAATGAAAATAGGGGTCAACAATGATCACCACACACGCCACAAATACAAGAACGGTGAGCAGAGTGACCATACATTTTAGAAACCATTTTTTTGCCTGATGTTCTTCCATTTAGGGGAACCTCCTTTCCCTCTGCCGCTTGCAGTGACAGAGATTCTAAAAATTAAAGTATAAGAATTCGCTGATCTCGGATAAGGACAAAATGCTCCATATCATAAGAACCACGACTACGATAAATTTCCATGTAGTAAATTTCATGGCTGCCACTTTTTCCTGGGTATTTTTCAAGAGGAAGCAGGCAGCAAGCAGCAGAATGACAAAAACAGTCAGTATCAGCCGGGGATAAGCTTCCATAATGCCGCCAAGTCCCATCCGGTACAGAAGACTTACCTCGATCAAGTCAACAAACTTGTCCCTGATGGGCTGGTAAAGAGAGAATCCGCCATGAAACAGCTGCTTCCACAGGAGAGTGGCATCCGTAATGGAGGGAGCGCGGAACAGACTCCAGGCAAAAGTCACAAACAGAAAAGTAAAGCCTGTCCTGAGCCATTTCGGGATCTTTGCCGCGGCAATATTCGTTATTCTCTCAAATACGGATAATATACCGTGAAGAGCGCCCCACAGGATAAAAGTCCAGTTGGCACCATGCCATAGTCCGCTGACCAGAAAGACGATCATGATATTGATCAGGGTTCTTGCTTTTCCTTTGCGGTTACCGCCCAATGGAATATAAATATATTTCGTAAAAAATCTGGTCAGTGTCATGTGCCATCTGTCCCAGAATTCGGAGACAGAGCCTGCCTTGTAGGGGGAATTAAAGTTTACCGGCAGCTTGATATTCATCATATAGGCCATACCGTATGCCATATCGCAGTAGCCGCTGAAATCAAAATAAATCTGCAGAGAATAACAGATCATGACCATCAGAGTGCTGAAGGTATTCAACTCCGGAATGTTGTCATAGCCTATCGTTACTACCTTGGACAGCGTATCTGCAATCAGTACTTTTTTGGCAAGTCCCAGGGCAAAAGCATACAGTCCGCGGCTTAAATTAGTGAAATGGAGCCTGCGGTTTTCGGGATCTCGAAACTGGGGAATCAGTTCACTGTGGTAAACAATGGGACCTGCGATCAGCTGTGGAAAATAGGATACATAGGCAGCATATTCCAGAAAACTGTAGTTTTCACATTCCCCTTTATAGGCATCGATGACGTAGGACAGCTGCTGGAAGGTATAAAAGCTGATACCAAGAGGCAGCATCAGGTTCAGCAGAGGGAAATGCTTTTTCATTACTGCATTTACGTTTTCAATAAAGAAATCATAGTATTTAAAGTAAAATAAAATGCCAAGATTGAGCAACAGTCCGGCAATAAGACAGCATTTCCTGAGCTTTGCGTTTTGGCCGATACGGGACATGAGAGCCACGAGCCCGTAATTGATCAGAATGCTGATCACAAGTATGAACAGATAGTAAATATTATTGTATCCATAGAACCAAAGGGACATACCTGTCAGAAAAGCCAGAACGGGCTTGTACAACCCGGCATGGCCTAAACAGTAATATCCGATCAGAACCAGAGGGAAAAACAGAAAGATAAAAATATATGAGTTAAATAACATGGATTGTTCCTTTCCGAAATCATTAAGGATAGTATAATTCACAGAAGGATTTTTATCAATACAGCATCATTATAATTTGCCTATAAGGGCAATGTATGGTATAATTTCAATAATTATGTTTAGGAAAAAATAAAGAGGAAATATGAAAGAAAAAAAGATAACATTATTTACCAAAATCAGATATATCTTCGACAGAAAGCAGAAAATCCAACTGATAGGGCTTGGTGTTATGATCTTTATCGGCGGTCTTTTGGAGACTCTCGGAGTGGGCGCCATGATCCCTGTGGTTCAGGCACTTCTTGCGCCGGACAAGCTGCAGGACTATATCAATCAATATGATTTTTTGCAGAAATTGTGTGATGTCCTGCATATCACCACGGTAAAGCAGATCACCATGACACTCCTTTTTGGCATGATGGCTATCTACATTATCAAGAACCTGTACATTCTGTTTTTGACCTATAAGCAGAATTCCTTTATCACCAGGAACAGAAACCGGATGATCAGCCGGGTAATGGCAGAGTTCCTAAACAGACCTTATGAGAAATATCTGGGAGCGGATATCCCTACAGTGTTTCGTATCACGGACAGTGACATCCCTCAGACCTTCTCCCTGATCCTTGCCATGCTGCAGCTTGCCAGCGAGGTGGTGGTATCGTTTCTGATTTTTGTCGTACTGCTGTTCAGCGATGTTGCCATGACGCTGTTCATCATCGCGGTATTCGGTATTTTGACCTTATTTATCATTAAGGTCTTTAAGCCCAGATTAAACAGGATCGGAGCCAAAAACCAGGCGATTCAGTCAAGGATTGCCAAGTGGAGGATTCAGGCCACCTACGGACTTAAGGATGTAAAGGTCTTAAACCGGGAAGAATTCTTTGTGAGAAATTACTATGAGACCGGAAAGATTGGTGCGGATGTGGCAAGGAATTACGCGGTGCTGAACAACACACCAAGACTTCTGATCGAGACCGTATTTATCGTCAGCATGCTTGCCTTTATTGCCATTTATATTAACGGAGGCGGGGATGTCACGGAGATTGTGACCACAATATCCGCTTTTGCAGTGGCGGCCATCAGAGTGCTTCCCAGTGTAAACAGAATTAATACGTATATTACGGAAATTGCTTACACCCAGCCCAGCCTTGACTTTGTCTATGAGAATCTGCAGGAGGGCATGAAGACGGATGCCATGCTGGCAGAGAGAAAGGCAAATTCACAGGTGGAGAAATTGAAACTGGAGGATCGGATCACACTGGATCATATTACCTTCCACTATCCGGATTCCGAAAAGAACATTTTCAAGGATGCCCATATGGAGGTGCCGAAAGGAAAATCCGTGGGAATCATCGGCGCTTCCGGTGCAGGAAAATCAACCATCGTGGATGTGCTGCTTGGTCTTTTGCATGCCCAGGAAGGAACTATTACCTGTGACGGCGTGGATATCTTCAAAAATTATGAATCCTGGCTGGCACAGATCGGCTATATTCCTCAGGCCATCTATCTGATCGACGAGTCCATCAGAGACAATATTGCTTTCGGCATCGATGCGGACAAGATAGACGATAAGAGAATCTGGGAAGTGCTCGCGGAAGCACAGCTCAAGGAATTTGTGGAGGAACTGCCGGAAGGTCTTGATACCACCATCGGCGACAGAGGCGTACGCCTTTCCGGAGGACAGAGACAGCGTATCGGTATTGCCAGAGCCCTTTACAATGATCCGGAGATTCTGGTGTTTGACGAGGCTACCTCAGCGCTTGACAATGACACGGAAGCGGCAGTGATGGAGGCGGTAAACAGCTTCCATGGTAAGAAGACCATGATCATTATTGCACACCGTTTAAACACTATCGAAAAGTGCGATATTATTTATAAAGTGGAGAATGAGAAACTGGTGGAGACCACACTGTAGCGATATGTGGTCACTGCCCGGAAGGAAAAACATGATAGGAACTGAGCTTTTAAGCGGACAGGGACTTGGCAATCAACTGTTCTGCTATATTACAACAAGATGCATCGCAATGGATAATAATCTGCCTTTCAGTATTCTCGGGAAGGAAACCGTGGCCAATAACATTCACAGCAGCTGCGGTATGTATTTTATGGATCTTGACTATGGAGTACCTTCTGTCAAGGAGGACTACAAGCAGGTCTATTATGAAAAGGAAGACCGTATCTACATCGGAAATTCCGGACATGATCTGACCCATGGCTGCTATGTGACCGGAGTGGATGAAGACATGCTCCATCCTGAAGATGGCACACTTCTTTACGGCAATATGCAGGACGAAAAATATTATATCAGACATAAGGATGAGATCAGACAGTGGCTGAAAGTGAAGGAAGAATATGACTGCATGGAATATAGCAGGGACAACCTCTGTATCCTGCATCTTCGCTGCAGTGATTATCTGGACTGTCCGGAACTCTATCTTCGGAAGAAGTACTGGAAAGACGGTATCCGCAATATGAAAAAAATCAATCCGGATATGGAGTTTATGATTATCACCAACGATGTGAAGGAGGCAAGCAAGATTTTGCCGGGGATTCCTGCCTACAACTTTGATCTGGCAAAGGACTATTCCATCATCAAAAACGCAAAATATCTGCTTCTTTCCAACTCTTCCTTTGCCTATTTTCCGGCTTTCACCAGCACCACGGTGAAATATATCCTGGCACCGAAATACTGGGCAAGACACAATGTGTCCGACGGCTACTGGGCTTCAGAACAGAATATATACGAGGGCTGGCATTATCAGGACAGACATGGGAAGGTATTCAGCGCGGAAGAGTGCAAGAGAGAACTGGAACAGTACAAACAGACTTCTCCTCTCTATGCCACACTGAATGTGAGACCGGAGGGAAGTAAATTAAAGAGAGAAGAATTGAAAAGCAGGATCAGATACACAAAGCACAGAGCCTTGCGACTTGCAAGGGGAGCAAAACGGAAACTGAAACTGCTGGTGAAAAAAGCATGAGTGAAAGTAATGAAAAACTGAAACTTCCTAATGTGACGCTGGCTGCCATGACCAGCGTGAAGATCTATGAGACCATAAAGGCACTTCAGTACAGTATGCAGGGCATCGAATTTGGCGAGGTGGTGCTGATCACCCACAGAAAGCCCCTTTTTCTGCCCAAGGGGATTACCTACAAGCATACCTCCAAGCTGACGGACATTGACTGCTTTAACTATAAGATGGCCTATGAGCTTGCAGATTACATCGATACGGACTATGTGCTCTTAGTTCATTATGATGGATTTGTAGTCCATCCCGAAAAATGGCGGGATGAGTTCCTTACTTATGACTATATCGGATCCCCCTGGCCTGTGCCGGCACCCGGAACCAAACATTGTTATCATGATATTTATGGGAATCTTTGCAGGGTGGGAAACAGTGTTTCCCTGCGCAGCAAACGGTTCCTTGCATTTCCCCGGAAAGCAAATCTAAAATGGGAGAAGGACGAGGACGGCTTCTACAATGAGGACATTTTCCTCTGCTGTATGAACAAGCATAAGTTCGAGGAAGCAGGCATGAAATACGCGCCTGTTGAGGTGGCAAAATACTTTGGACATGAACATCCGGTTCCCGAAGTGATGGATGTGGATGCACCCTTTGTCTTTCATAAATGGTGGGGAAGAAATGAGCAGTATCCCAAGTTTGAGAACCCGTGGACAAGGCGGTGGCTTAAGATTAAGAGTTTCATAAGACCGCTTCTGTTCTGGCGGCATATAGGGCAGAAGTAAAAGACTGCCCATGCAGATTGTATCAAAGAGAGGAAATACGGATGGTTATCGATTGTATTCCGTTTTTTAACGAACTTGATATTTTAAAGCTTCGTCTTAATATTTTAAATCCCATTGTGGATAAATTTGTCATTGAGGAAGCCACCGTGACCTTTTCGGGAGAGCCGAAGGAGCTTTGCTTTGAAAAGAATCAGGAGCTGTTTGCAGAGTTTCTCCCCAAGATCGAATATATCGTGGTAGATAACTCTCCTGTGAATACAACAACGCACCTTCGGGACAAATTCCAGAAGAATGCATTGATAAAAGGTCTTAAGGATGCCACGGATGAAGATGTGATCATCCTAAGCGATGTGGATGAGATTCCCAATCCGGAGACTCTGAAACAGGTGATAGCGTCATTTGACCCCGATAGAATATATCACTTTGCCCAGAGAATGTTTTACTGTTACCTGAATATGGAGGAAGTTTCCGGAAAGCTTCTCTCCATCACCGGTGAATTCCCGGGAGTAAAGCGAAAGCTCTGGCTTGGCACCAAGGTTTTCAGCAAAAAAAATATACCGGAAGACGGCATGATCCAACTGAGAGAGGCGCCTGTCACTGCGGCGAATGCAGTCCGTGTGGAGAACGGTGGCTGGCATTTCGGCTACATGGGAAGCAAGGGAGAGAAGGATGTGGCAAAGCGCATCGGCACTAAGGTGGTGGCAGCAGCCCATCAGGAGTACAATGATGATGTGCTCTTAAAAGAAGCGGCAGACCGCCTGCTCCTCGGACAGGATATGTTCGGGAGAGAAGCCTCTTTTAAGCGGGTGGAAATCGATGACAGCTATCCCGAATATCTTCTGAAACACAGGGAGGAATATGAGTATCTGATCATGCCGCCTGTGAGTAAAGGGAAGATCGCATGGACAAAGGCAACCATGAAGGGGAAGCGATTTGTGAGAAGAGTGATCAGAAAGTTGCGCAGAATTTCAGGAAATTAACAGGAGCAGAAAAATATGAACCGTAAAAATAAGGTAATCGAAACCTACGGACTATGGTTTATCGATTTAATAAGCATTATAATTTCATTTACGGTATCCACCTATATACGATTTGGTAATTTCAAGGATATGGGGGACAAAGAGATACATTTCCAGGTGTGTCTTGTCTTCATACTCTTTTGCACGATCTATAGCTTTTTTATGGACTGGAACCGTGATTTCTTCCGCAGGAACAAATGGAAGGAAATCAGAGAAGTCACAAAATACAGTGTTTTGATGCTGCTTGTGGTGGAAGTGGTCATGTTCTTCTTAAAGTGGGCAGAGGCTTTTTCACGTTTTGTCATGATCTACTTCGTGATTATAAATACACTGCTTACGCTGGCTCTTCATCTTGGTTTTAAAAAGGTCCTTCGGATGAATTTTGCTTCAGATAAGAGTATTATTAAGGTGATGGTTATAACAGAAAAAAAACTGATTGTGGAGACTATACAGAGACTTAAGATGCAATTGGAACTGAATTATCAGATTGTGGCAATCGGATACCTTGATGGGACCCCTGAAACAGCAGATTATGAGGGAATTCCGATTGTACCTGCGGACCATATCATCGAGCATGCGACGGTGATGGCACTTGATGAAGTATTTATCAGTGCACCGGGTTCATCTAATACAGTGGTGGAAAAGCTGCTTCACAGTTTTGGGGAGATGGGAGTCGACTGTCATTACAATCTGGAACTGCCGGGAATGAGTGGAGAAAGAGGAATGGTGGAGTCCTTTGGTGATTATACCGTAGTTACCTATACCAGGTTCCGGAGCAGCTACAAACGACTTCTGATCAAAAGGTATATCGATATCCTTGGCGGACTTGTGGGACTTGTCATTACAGGGATCTTTTATCCCTTTGTAGCAATTGCCATTAAACTGGACTCTCCCGGGCCTGTACTGTTTTCCCAGGTAAGGATCGGAAGAAACGGCAGAAGATTTAAAATCTATAAATTCAGATCCATGTATATAGATGCGGAGGAACGGAAAAAAGAGCTGGAAAAGCAGAATGAAATGCAGGGTCTTATGTTCAAGATGGAAAATGATCCACGCATCACGAAGGTGGGAAAATTTATCCGAAAGACCAGTATTGATGAGCTGCCCCAGTTCTACAATGTATTAAAGGGTGATATGAGTCTTGTGGGAACAAGGCCTCCCACAGAGGATGAATTTGAAAAATATAATCAGTATTACCGTCGCAGGATCAGTATGACACCGGGACTTACCGGATTATGGCAGGTCAGCGGACGGAGTGAGATTGAGAATTTTGATGATGTGGTGAAGTACGATCTCAAATATATTGACGACTGGTCACTGACACTGGATTTCAAAATCCTGTTTCAGACAATAAAAGTAGTATTTACAGGAAAAGGATCAAAATAATGAGACTGATCATAGATTGCTTTAAGTTGGTTAAGGGACAGGGAAAAAGTATCGGCATTTATAACCTTACCAGAAATCTGGTAATGAATCTGGCAAAGGAAAACATAAAAACCGGCCAGATAGAGGAAATAGTGATTTTCGGTACAGAAAAAAACCGGGATGACTTTGCTGTTGAAGGCGTAACCTTTGCTGCAATTCCCTATGATCCGACAGATAAGCTTCGGTGTGTGATATGGGAGCTTTTTCAGGTTAAGAAATATATGAAAAAATATAAGGGAGACAGAATTCTGTTTCCAAGAGGCTATGCACCTTTGTTTTTCCATGGGAAGGATACCATCATCATTCATGATCTGATTCCCTTTTACTATCATGAAAATTATCCGGGAGTATTTAATCCTATAGAAAACTTTTATATCATGTACAGGCTGAAAAGCTCCATTAAGCATGCAGAAAGAGTAATTACAATCTCGGAGTATTCCAAAAACGAAATCGAAAAAAGAGTACCTTCCGCCTTAAAAAAAGTGAAAGTAATTTATAACGGACTAAATGATCTGCCTGTAATGCCGGAAGAATTAAAGAAAGAAAAGGGGGATGGACAGGAATATCTGTCAGCGATGACATCACGTCTCCCTCACAAAAATGCCGGGGGAATTTTGGAAGCATATAAGGTTTACTGGAACAGAACTAATAACCCTCTTCCCCTGAAAGTGATAGGAATAGGTTCTGTAG
The DNA here is from genome assembly GCA_017622575.1 of Lachnospiraceae bacterium. Taxonomy (GTDB): domain Bacteria; phylum Bacillota; class Clostridia; order Lachnospirales; family Lachnospiraceae; genus Suilimivivens. Next base: position 10,794 of record JAGAQU010000114.1, on the reverse strand, counting down.
ATGAATTTGATATTGATATGGGGGAAGCAGCGAAAGATGTGATCTGTTATCCTTACGTAAAGGATGATAAAGAACTGTTCAAGATTATTGCAGGAAGCAGAATTTTCCTCTTTCTGTCATTGATCGAAGGCTTCGGATTTCCGCCGCTTGAGGCGATGCAGCTTCAAGTTCCTGTGATTTGCTCTGACAGAACGAGTTTGCCGGAAGTGATAAGTGATGCGGCAGTATCGGTGGATCCGGAAAACCCGGAGAAAGTAGCCGACCGGATGGAACAGCTGCTTTCCGATGATAGATTATGTGAAGATCTGGTGAAGAAAGGAACTGAGAATTATAAACGTTTTGACTGGAACAGAATTGTCAGCCAATATATGGAGGAACTGACCGGATAATGGGTGGAAGGTTGATTTTTTATGATACATCTAACTATATAGATTTCCCTGTGGGAGGTCAGCTGACCAGTGTCAGAAATTTTCTGCGCTTTCTGAAAGAAAGCTTTCCGGAACACTGCGAGGATGTGCTGCTGATAGGAGTATCAACGGATGCGGACAAGGTTGGCAAATGCTCCGTAATTCCCTTCGAAGGAACGGAATACAAGTTCCTTGCGGTTACACAGGCAACAGCCAATCTCGGAGCAGTAAAAAAATCCCTACGGCTTGAATACATGAAGGGAATCTGGAAATATCGCAGACTGATTGGATTACAGAAAAGCGACTGCAATTATATTCATACGCCGGAAGCCTTCGGAGCTGTACGTTTGATCAGACCGGGGGCCACCTGCTATGTGTTTTCCCACGGAACATACAGAGATATGTGGCAGAGAGTACGCTTTTTTCAGAAAATGCCTCTGGTGCGCAAAGCCTTTCAAGCCTTTTTGATGCATGTGATCAGGAAAAGTACTGCAGTATTTGTGCTGGACAAAGAAACACAGGAAGATTATCTGAATTATAATAAAAGAGTAATCCATGTAGGCAACTCAATTGTCTGCCATCCTTATGAAGAAAAAAAGCTGCATGAAGAAAAGGTTCAATTTCTTTATGCCGGACGCTTGTCGAAGGTAAAAAATGTGGGACCCCTGATTGAGGCAGTGAAAGAATATCACAGAAATTGTGAGCTTATGATTTTGGGAGACGGAGAAGAGAGGGAGATACTGAAAAAGCTTGCAGGAGACAGCGAGAGAATCCGCTTTGCGGGAGCAGTCAGCCCCCAGAGAGTACAGGAAATCATGAGAACATCAGATATTCTTGTCATGAATTCAACCTTTGAAGGAATTCCCATGATTATTCTGGAGGCGATAAGCCGGGGACTTCCGATTATCACAACAGATGTGGGTGGAATCAAAGAAGTGCTTTCTTACGGACAGGATTCCGAAGTGACAGACGGGAGCATAAGTCAGATACGGAAGGCCATGGACCTAATCTGTGCAAACTATGATAAGTATGCAAAGAATGCTTATGAAAAATCGCTGCAATTTGATTATCGCAAAGTGAATGGAAATATTTTTGATGTTTTGAACGAGAGTCTGCACTGGGAAAGGAGCCGGCATGATTCAGAGTAAGGAAGATTTGAAAGCGTATCTGACATGTGAAAAAGAACTTTATTTTGACGGAGAAAAAACATCCTTGCCGGTCTCTTTTTTTCTTCGCTCCAAAACTTATCGCATATGGCAGTATTTGTGGACTCTCAGACATGCGGAGTACCATAAGAATCAGAAATCTATTGGAAATAAAATTGCTTTTGTGTTTTTTCACCGAAGAAAGTATATTCTGGGACACAGATTAGGATTTGAAATTCCGGAAAATTGTGTAGGTAAAGGATTGATGATCTATCATATAGCACCCATTGTGTTAAATGAAGATGCCAGAATGGGGGATTTTTGCTGTATCGCCGGTGAATTTTGCCTGGGAAATACAGGACCCGGAACCGGAAGTCCCATTTTGGGAAACGGGGTAAATGCAGGTTGGGGGAGCTGCGTGATCGGCAATGTTAAGGTGGCGGATCGTGTGGTGCTGGGAGCCGGTTGCGTTTTGACGCATTCCGTTGAAAAACCGGGAGCCAGAGTGGCCGGTGTACCCGCAAGAATAATTGATAAGATATAGGGAACTAAAATGTTACAGAGAACAGTCAGTGTGATCGTACCGGTTTATAATGCCGCGGCGTATCTGAATAAGTGTGTAGAAAGCATTGTAAATCAGAGCTTTTCCGATATGGAAATCATTCTGGTGGATGATGGAGCAACCGATGAAAGCCCGGCGATCTGCGAAGCCTATGCCCGCAGGGATCAGCGAGTCAAGGTGGTTCACAAAGAGAATGGCGGTCTGATGAGCGCATGGATGGCGGGAGTGACCAAATCTACAGGAGAGTACCTGTGCTTTGTGGACAGTGATGACTGGATAGACGACTGCATGATAGAGGAACTGATAAAAAGTGCTTCGAGAGGATCCAAAGAAGTGATCTGCTGTAATTTTGTGATAGAAAAAGATACAGTCCGAAGCCCGCAACAGCATAAGCTGGCACCCGGGATATATGAAGGGAAAAAACTTATCGAAGTAAAGCATCAGCTTCTTGGAAATGAGGAGAGAGAGATCAGCTTTTCCCGCTGTATGAAACTGATATCAAGAGATCTGATAGAGCAGAATATGCATTTTTGTGATCAGAGAATAAAGATGGGAGAAGATGTCAATATTATCCTTCCGGCACTTCTGGATGCAGAAAGACTGGTTATTCTTGAGAAAGCATATTACTACCATTATTATTACAACCAAAGTTCTATGGTGCATAAATATGACGAAGGTTTATATGATAATATAAAAGTATTAAGACAGGTCATCATCAAGGTTTTAGAGGGAAAATATAAAGATGCAGATCTTGATGAGCGAAAGGAAATGCTGCAAAGAGCAGATATGGAATATATTTTCCTTTTGCTGCTGGCCGTCAAGAATGAGGCAAGAGGAAATCAAGAGGGATACAGGCATAACATAAAGATATTGTGCGGGGAAGAGAGAGAATTGATCCAAAATACACCGGTAAAGGTGGAAACCAAAGCCAACCGGCTACTATACCTTACGCTGAAGCATCCCAATTTCTTTTCCCTTACATTGCTTCGAATGGCGATGCTTATTTATTATCGATAAAGGAGGAAACCGGAATGGAGAAGGTAATTCCAATCAAAGAAGAAAAGCCGTTAATCAGCGTCATCGTTCCGGTTTACAACGGACAGGATTATCTGGAAAACTGTATCACAAGCATTGAACATCAGACCTATGACAATCTGGAAATCATCATTATCAACGACGGCTCCACCGACAGGACAGGAGCCATCTGTGTAAAATTAAAGGAAAAATATGATAACATCCGGGTAGTTACACTGGAGGATGAAGGAGTCTCCGTAGCGAGAAATGCGGGAATTGATATGGCAAGGGGTGGATTTCTCACCTTTGTGGATGCGGATGACAGATTAAGACCAAAGGCGCTGGAAGTCTTATATGACAGTATACTGTCCACAGGATGCGATATTGCAGGCTGCAGATTTCAGTCTTTTCAGGAACAGAAAGAATGGGACAAACAGCTTAAGATAATGCACCGCATTAAGGAACCGGCAGTGTATAAGCCGGCGGAATACCTTAAAAAGGAAATCTTAAAGGGAAACAGCAGATGCTGGAGTAAGCTCTACCGGCGATCGGTGGTGGGAAATTTAAGGTTTCAAAAAGGATTGTCTATCGGAGAGGACATGCTGTTTCTCATGGAGCTTCTGCCTTATGTGAAGAAAATCGCCGAAACAGATTATCCCGGATACGGCTATTATCAGAACCCGAAGGGGGCCATGAACCGGGAATTCACACCGAAATACATGGATCAGATCACCTGCTGGGAAATGGCAAGGGATAAAGCCATAGCCATAGATAAAAGTATAGAGGGTGAGATTACCACAATTCTTCTGATGTCCATCATGCTGGTGGCAGGAAAGATTGCATTGTTGTCCCTGCCGAAGAGGAGACAGCAGAGAGAAGCTGTCAGAACCTGCAGGGACAAGCTCAAGAAAGAACTGAAGGTACAGGGAGCCTATGATGGGTTGTCCAAAGGGTATCGTCTCAAAGTAAGACTTTTTCAGATGGTGCCTGGACTGTATCTGTCTTTTTACCACTTTAGAAAATACCTGTAAGATTTTATCAATGACGGAAAAATAATGTAGGAAGTTAGACATGGAAGAAAACAGATTGCTGATGTATATGCATGCAGGCAGCGGGAACCATGGCTGTGAAGCCATCGTGAACAGTGTCTGCCATATGGTAAAAGAAAAAGTGACGCTTCTCAGCTACTATGGTGAGGAAGATGAAAAATATTCCTTAAAGGATCTGTGTCACATTGTGAGTGAAAGACGCTTTGAGGAACATAAATTAGCCCACGTTCTCTACTATGGTTACCGTAAGATCACCGGAGATCAAGAGAGCTTTATCCACTATCGCTATGGCGATGTTATGAAAGGGAAAACAGCACCCCTTGCCATTTCTATCGGTGGTGACAATTATTGCTACGACAATATGCTAAGCGATCTTAGACTTGCCAATTTAGCCTTTAACAGGAAGGGAGTAAAGACCGTACTCCTTGGCTGCTCCATTGAGCCGGAGCTTCTAAGGAGAGAGGATATCGTGGCAGATCTTATGCGGTATCATACTATTATCGCCAGAGAGAGCATCACCTATGAAGCACTAAAAGGTATGGTGAATGGGCAGACAGGGGAAATTGGTGGAAGAAAAGAAATGCCGCAGATTCTCTGCTATCCGGACCCTGCCTTTACCCTGCAAAAGAAAGAGGTACCTTTGCCGGAAGGCTTTGCGGAGGGCAATACGGTTGGCATCAATGTAAGTCCCATGATTCAGGACAATGAAAAGGAATCAGGGATCACAATGGAATGCTATGAGGCTTTAATTCAGTATATCATTGAGAATACCGGCTTTCAGATCGCGCTCATCCCCCATGTGGTATGGGCAAGAAATGACGATCGAAAGCCCATCCATATATTATATGTGAAATTTAAGGATACAGGACGTGTGGTAGAAATTGGGGATGGAACCTGTGAGGAACTGAAGGGCTATATCAGCAGATGCCGTCTCTTCGTGGGAGCCAGGACCCATGCCACCATTGCAGCTTATTCCTCCTGCGTGCCTACCCTTGTGGTGGGATATTCCGTGAAGGCAAGAGGAATTGCCAGAGATCTGTTCGGGCAGGAAGAACACTATGTGCTTCCGGTACAGAGCCTGAAGCATAAAGATGATCTGGTAAAAGAATTTCAGTGGCTTTTGTCACGGGAAAAGGAAATCAGGGAAAAACTGGAAAAGAAAATGCCGGATTACAGAAATCTGGCACTTGAGACAGGTAAAGAAGTAGACAGATTATGGGAAGAGTTCACTCAGCAGCCAAGAATATAGCCTTCGGGCAGATCGGAAATTTCATAACGCAGTTGCTTGGCTTTGTGCTGCGTACCGTTTTTATCGCCCATCTGGGAGATACCCTGATCGGAATCAATGATCTGTATACCAGCATTCTTTCCGTTCTGTCCATGGCAGAGCTGGGCATTGGTACGGCGTTAAATTACAGCTTGTACAAGCCGGTAGCACAGGGAAACACGGAAAAGATCAAGTCCTACATGGTGCTGTACAAAAAGGCATACAGGATCATCGGTATTGTGATCGCCGTAATCGGACTTGCCATCTCGCCTTTCTTGCCTTATCTGGTAAAACAGCCGGAGGGCGTAAATGTCAGAGACCTAACACTATATTATTTTATCTTTCTGTTTAATACGGTGAGCACTTATTTCGTCGCCTACAAATACAGCCTTGTCAATGCAGAGCAGAAAAATTATATCCAGACCAATGTGATCACCATCACCAAGATGATCACGGTTTCCCTGCAGGTGATCGTGATCCTCACCACAGGCAATTTCTACGCATATCTGCTGACGGCAGCGGCGGTGGAACTGCTGCAGAAGATTTTTGTGAGCGGTTACCTGAACCGCATGTATCCCTACCTTAAGGACAAAAATGCCGAGAAGCTTTCAAAGGAAGAGACAGGGGAAATTGTCAAAAAGACAAAAGCACTTGTGTTCCACAAGGTGGGAGATGTGGCAAGACTTCAGACAGACAGCATGATCATATCCGGCTTTATCAATGTCACCTTGGTCGGCATTGTGGGCAGCTACAACATGGTACTGAACTCTGTGGGCAATGTGGTGAATATCATTTTTAACTCTGTGCTATCCAGCTTCGGCAACCTGATTGCCACGGAATCCAAAGAAAAGCAGTATCAGATCTTTCGGGTGTACCGCTTTGCAGCCTGCTGGATCTACGGGTTTGCTGCCATAGGCTTTTCTCTGCTCCTGACACCGCTGATCTATCTGTGGCTTGGCAGTGAGAGAACCCTTGCCTTTGCGGTTGTGATCTGTATTCTGATCGACTTTTACTTTAAGGGAGACAGAATTGTGCTGTCCAACTTCAAGACGGCTGCAGGAGTCTTTGAACAGGATAAATATTTGTCCCTGATCCAGGGAGTGGTGAATCTGATCATTTCCATCGTGTTGGTGCAGAAGATCGGGCTTGTGGGTGTCTATATCGGAACCATTGTTTCCGGATTGATCGCCAATATCACAAAGCCAGTCATCATTTACAGAGACATTCTGAACCAGCCTGTGAAGGAATATTTCACAGATTCCGCGAAATACGTTCTGGTTATGGTCATCAGCTTCGCGCTTCTGTCAGTGATTAAGGGCCTGGTAATGCCGGAAGTGACTGTTTTCACCTTTGCAGTGATGTTTGTTATTATCTGCGTGGTATTTAACGGAATCTTTCTAGGGCTGTTTGGAAGATGCGAGGAGTTTTCGTATTTACTTGGAATTGTGAAGGGAAAAATCAAAAAGTGATAGGACGAAAAGTGAAGGAAAAAGAAAAAAGCACAGAATTTGACAATAAAATAGAGCGATGGTTTTCTGCCAGAAACCTTACTATAGTGGGAGCAATCGTTTTTGCAAGTCTGTTGATTCCCGTTTTGTATCTTACCTTTGTAAATAGGGCTTCCGGGGATGATTACGGATATGGTATCTATACAAGAGTAGCATGGATGGGAACCCACTCTCTGATAGAAGTGGGAAAGGCCATGTGGGGAACTATTAAGCAATATTTTTATAGCTGGCAGGGAACCTGGTTCAGTATCGCACTGTTTACTCTCCAACCGGAGGTGTTTAGTGACCATGCCTACGTGATTGTGGCACCGTTTATGCTTGCTATATGGATAGGCAGTACTTTTTATTTGTTCCGGCAGATTTTGGAAAGAAAGTTTGGAATGGATAAGTGGAACCGGCTGCTTATTACAATCGTGTTTTTACTGATCAGCATCCAGTTTGTGCCAAGTACGAAATCTGCAATTTTCTGGTACAATGGTTGTGCTCACTATATGATACCTTTCACCATGTGTCAGGTGACCACCGTGTGGCTCATGAAATATGGTGAAAGCTATAGGAAAAGAGATATCCTCGGAAGTTTTCTTTTTATGACTTTACTTGGAGGAGCGAATTACCAGGCAGCACTGCTTGTACTTATTGCAGCTTTTTATGTGGGAATTGCCTCATGGTTTTATCAAAAGGATAAGAGAATCATTTTGCTGATCCTTCCGGTGATGACAGAACTTGCAGGCCTTATAATTAGCATGAAAGCACCGGGAAACAAGGTGAGGGCCGGGGAGGAATTTGGTTTCTACGTGGCAAAAGGAATGGAAACAATTATATTATCCTTCTCATACGGGATCAGAGATTTCGGAACATACGCAAAGGAGAGGCCGCTTGTTTTTGTCGGACTGTTTTTATTGTTTCTGTTTTTACTTTTAGCTTTTTGTACACAGAAAAAAGTAAAAACAATAGAGCATCCTATTTGGCTTATCCTTATGTTGTACTGTGTGTACAGTGCCATGCAGGCACCTGCCATCTATGCAGGGGTGGAGGTTTCCAGAGGAGTACTCAACACCAATTTTCAGGTGTTTATGCTGACTTCTTCGGGAATACTTTTGATCGTTGCAGATAAGCTGGCTGTTAAGTTAAAGAGTAAATGGGGAGAGTCGGCAGGAAAAAGGTTGTGCGCGAGAATATTACTTCCGGGAATCTGTATCTGTATGTTCCTTACACTTGCCTTGAGAAGCAACATAAAGGACAGCGCTTCCTATGTCTGCCTTACCTACATTACCAGCGGGCAGGCAGCAGATTATAAAGAGCAGATGGACCTGCAGACAAAATTACTGGAGGATGAAAGTGTGGAGGATGTGGTTCTCCCGTTTATCAATGATGTGCAGGGGCCTTTGATGCATATGCCGGTTACGGATGATCCGGATGCGTGGACAAACAAAGTGACAAGGGAGTTTTACGGAAAGAACAGTGTGGTTGCCATGGACCGGCCCGAGTGGATGGAATTATACGGAGAAAGGAGATAGAGATATGCTGGAGATGGTAAAGGAAGCAGAAAGAGAACTCTTAAATTATCCGAAGAGAGATGCAGGATTTTATCTGAAAAGAACAGCAAAGCTGCTTGCGGGCAAAGGCGCAGCGCCGATTGATAAGATTAACTGGCCGAACGGACTTCTCGCAAAGAGCCTTGCCGATTACTATATGAGTCATAAGAATTCAGATGAGGCCAGAGAAATACTGGACTGTCTGAAGAAATATTATGACAGATGGATCCGAGGCGGCTGCAGGATGCATTATCTGGATGATGCATTCAGCGGTATGGCACTGATCGATTTGCATCAGGCTACCGGGGAAGAGAAATACAAAGAGGCAGCGGATAAAATTACGGAGTATCTGTTCCATCATGAAACCGATGATGCAGGGAGTCTGCCTTACAGACCGTCGCAGCAGAACGACTATATCTTTGCAGACGGGATTGGTATGGTCTGTCCCTTCCTTTGCAAATACGGAAGTACATACGGCGATATGAATGCTACCAATCTGGCAGTGACCCAGATACAGAATTTTATCGATTTTGGCATGGACAGCAAGACAGGACTTCCCTATCATGGCTATCAATATGAAAGCGGTGTAAAATATGGTATCATAGGTTGGGGAAGAGCAGTGGGATGGCTGATGATTGGCATGGCGGAGAGTCTTGCCTATATGGAAACAGACAGACCAAGCTATGAGCCTATCAAACAGTCGTACAGACGGCTGGTGGATAAGGTGGAGGCTTATCAACTGGAAGGCGGCCTTTACAGTTGGCAGCTGGGAGCAAAGGATGGACCGGTGGATACCTCCGCAACGGCAATGATCCTTTATGCTATTGCAAGATCTCTTGATACCAAGGTATTAATTGGTATTCATAAGTCAAGAATGATAAGAGGCAGAGAAGCTCTTTGGAACTCTGTGAAAGACGGGAAAATCTATGGATGTCTTGCGGAATGCCAGGGATTTTGTATGTATCCTCAGATTTATGGAGCATATCCATGGTCCCTTGGACCGGCGTTATCTTTGTTTGTGATGACAGAGAAATAAAATGAAAAAGAGGATGTGTCACTCATGAAAAGAATTCTAAATAAAATAGAAAGCATGAATAAGAAGCAGGAATGTATTGTTGTAGCATTACTGTCCTTTTTGATAATATTTGGCGTGCTTTTGGCAATGGGAACTCTGACATGTGGGTATCATTTGGTAGATGACCATGATTTCCTTAAGTGGACTTATCAGTTAAAAACGGGAAAAACGACTTTGATTCAGCTGATAAGAAGTGTTTCAAAGCGGGAATTTTCGAATAGATATAGGCCCCTATATATGGTTATGCGTGTTCTGATATGCAGTGTTTTTGGAACGAATCTGACATATTATTCTTTATTGAAAGCATTGGAAACATGGTTGGCATGCATTATGCTATATTATTGCGGAAGATTAATGAAAGCAGATAAAATTTGCTCATTTTTGTTTGCAATCATGTCATTATTGGGCTACCAGTCAGCGGTTTGGTGGAAACTGGGAACTCATGAAATTCAGGGAACATTATTTTTCGCAGTTGGATTTTACTTAATGCTCAAATATCTGATAAAAGAGAAAAAGAGCTATGCTGTTTTTAGCTTAGTAATTTTTCTGATAATGTGCAATTATAAAGAGTCTTATATTCTTTTAATGCCTTTTCTTATGCTGTATGTAGTGTACTTTGACATACAAAAAAGAGGAGGAACCGTTACATGGAAATCAATCGGAGATGGAATCCGAAATCGATTCTGGTATCTGCTTTGTCAGGGTGTAATTTTTGCTATTATCGTTCTTATCATTGTCTTTTTTGTAGGTGTTAATGAATATGATATGGTTGGTTTGGATGCGACAGTACCGTTGGATAACTATATACAGGCATTTAAGGAAGCTTTTGCAGGCGATCTGAAGTGGTATAAGCGTTTTGGTATCTTATTTGTAGCAATTCTCCTCACTTATTGGAATGATTTAAAGAAACTTTGGAAAGAAATACTTTTGACCATAGCCTTTTTGCTTCCACAGTTTGTTATTTACGGGCAGACAGGAATTTCGGAAAGATATATTCTGCCAAGTGCGATAGGATTTGCCATGTTTTTTGTAATTATGGTCCCAAGGGAAAGATTTTTATCAGGCAAAAGACAGGTGATTTACTTTTTAGGTAGGGGGTGCGGACATAATCCTGGACTTCTATCTAACCCGATAGGAGGTCTATATGTATTCGAAAGAAGAACGCAAACGAGCAATAGATTTATTGCTTAAATATGATTTATGCTTTTCTGATACCATTGCCGAACTTGGTT
>JAGAQU010000113.1 GCA_017622575.1 Lachnospiraceae bacterium | reverse complement strand
TACCACTCCGTGTAAACCCTGTTTAAGGTAAATGACATGATCGCCAGGGTATTGGCATAAATGGCGTTTTCATCCCATGTCGCGTAGATTTCCGAAGAAACAACATTCTTAATATAATCTCTATAACGCACATAATAGTTACCTGCCGTGGAATCATCCGGCACACCGTCATGTACCACCACATATTCAGGAATCACGACTCTGCTTAAGACAATCTCACCGCTCTCGTCCATTGGCTTGATCTCAGCTTCCGGAATTTTGGGCGGATAAATACCATACAGTGTGTGGTCGGGTATCACGATCGTTTCTTCGTTTTCCCGCGCCGTCTCAAGGGGTATCATCTGTATGGGCTGGATTGCTGTCACATCCGGCAGAATTTCTGTTCCGGAAACCATAACGGACTCATATCCGGGGGCATCCACCTGAATATTGTATTCGGAATAAGGCATCTGCTCCGAAGGCTCCACGCTGTATTCCAGAGGCGGTGCGGGCAGTTCTACCTGAGCTGTCTGTCCGGAGGAATCCGTGCTCAGTTTCTCCACCGTAGTGTCCGGCAACCCTGTATAGGATATGGTCACAGTTGCATCGGATATGGGAATAAGTCCCAGAGAGGAAGTGACGTTGATCTGCAGCTTTCCTCTGTCTGTCCCTGCAATCTGCGCACTTTTAAGACTCTTATCAGGCATAAAAATACCTCTGCATATATCTTTATCATAATATATGCAGAGGCTGTTTTATCCGCTACTTTTCCTTTTTCCCGGATCAGTTGTTTGTAATCATCATCATGATGTCATTGCTTCTCGCAACAAATTTACTCATTGCCTCGGGTTCGAGAGGTGCGTGCTGTAAAAGTGCAAGATCATAAAGCTGTTCACAGATCATATTCACATGTTCGCCGTCCGTATGCTCCATAATATACTGAACAAGCGGATGATTTGCATTCAGGATGAGCGTCTCTCCTTCTTTTCCAAAGCCGCCCATGTCCATACCGGACATAGCATACATCTTCATCATATCCTGCATTCTTCTGCTCTCCTCGGAGAGGGTGATCATGGAAGCGATCTTCTTGTTTTTCAGTTTTTCAACCTTAATGGCGATCTTGTCTTTCTTCAGCGCCTTCTTCATCACCTTGCCGATCGCATCTGCTGCTTCCTCCAGCTCTTTTTCTACCTTTTTACTTGTCTTTGACTTAAAGGTCTCTGTCAGATCCGCATCGATTCTCTGGAACTTAATTCCTTCATTCTTTGCTTCCAGCTGTGAGATGAAGGGCTGATCGATATTATGTGTGAGGATGACCGCATCCATCTTTGCCGCCTTAAACATATTGATATACTGGCTTTGCTGTTTTTCATCCGTCACATAATAGATGACTTTCTCTTTCTTCTCTTCCTCGGTAGCCGGTTCCTCTCCGTCAGAAGCTTCTTCAGTATTTACCACATTTCCCTCTTCATCCAGTACCTCTGTCTTGTTCTCATCATCCTCTGATTTTTCCTCATTTTCTGCCTCATCAGGATCGATCTTATTGACTTCAAGACATTCGGGCAGTGTGAGATATTTGCCATCCAGATTTTTGAACAGAATGTAATCTGTCATCTTTTCGCAGAACTTATCATCCTTTAAGCAGCCGAACTTGATGAAGGGACTGATATCATCCCAGTATTTGTCATATTCTTCCTTTTCTGTCTTGCACATGCCTGCCAGCTTGTCTGCCACCTTTTTGGAAATGTAATCGGAAATTTTCTTTACAAATCCGTCATTCTGAAGTGCACTTCTTGAAACATTAAGAGGCAGATCAGGACAGTCAATGACACCCTTGAGGAGCATCAGAAACTCAGGAATAACTTCCTTGATGTTGTCGGCAATAAATACCTGGTTGTTATATAATTTGATCACACCCTCAATGGACTCGTATTCCATATTGATCTTGGGGAAGTAAAGGATACCTTTCAGGTTGAACGGATAATCCATATTCAGGTGTATCCAGAACAGCGGCTCCTTGTAATCCTGAAATACCTTGCGGTAAAACTCCAGATAATCTTCCTTGGTGCACTCATTGGGATGTCTCATCCACAAAGGATTGGTATCATTTAAAAGCTCAGGTCTCTTAACGATCTTAAGCTTTGCCTCATCCCCTTCCTTCTCAGGCTTTATCTCCTCTACCACCGTATCCGTGGGGAGTTTTTCATCAGCCTTGATGGTCTGGGTTTCCTTCGTATTTTCCTTGGACAGGTAAATTTCCACCGGCATAAAGGAACAATATTTCTTGATGACTTCCCTTGCCTTATATTCATTGCAGAATTCCAGTACGTCCTCGTTTAAGAAAAGGGTAATGGTTGTTCCTACTTCTGCCCTGTCCCCTTCCTTCATATCAAATTCCGTACCGCCGTCACATTCCCAGTGAACAGGCTTTGCTCCATCCTGCCATGACAAGGTATCGATATGTACCTCATCGGCAACCATAAATGCAGAGTAAAAGCCAAGGCCGAAATGACCGATGATCTGATCGCCTTCTGTCTTGTCCTTATATTTTTCAATAAAGTCCGTTGCACCTGAAAAAGCAATCTGATTGATATATTCCTCCACTTCATCAGCTGTCATGCCGACACCGTTATCGATGAATTTCAGCGTCTTTTCCTCAGGATTTACCACTACCTGAACTTTTGCCTTATAGTCTTCAGGAAGGGCGTATTCTCCCATCATATCAAGCTTCTTTAATTTGGTAATGGCATCACAGCCATTAGAAATCAATTCTCTGTAAAAAATGTCGTGGTCTGAATATAACCACTTTTTAATAATGGGAAATATGTTTTCACTGTTAATGGATAAACTTCCGTGCTTTTCTGCCACGATGATCACTCCTTTTCTTTTCGATAAAAACAAGTGTAATTCTCTTCCTCTGAAAAGTCAAGAGAAAATTAGCACTCATTTTGAATGAGTGCTAACAAGACCCAAGAAACGGCGTAAATACGCGTTTTTTATAATTATAAAATTTTTATTAACTGTCTTTTTCGAAGTATTTATTGTAAATTTCAAAGAAGTCCATAGTCGTCACATTCTCATCGTGAATAAGGGATACACTCTCCCAGAGTTCTTCATTTATATTTCTGGTAAGCGTTGTGACAAAAGCCTCATATTCCTGTCCGAAAACTTCTTCTTTTCTCTTTTCCACAATTTTTACCTTGTTTGCATCTGTCTCTTCCCTGTTGAAAGTGCTGATGCATTTGATAATGTGGTAACCGTAGGATGTCTCCACAATATCACTGATCTGTCCAGTTTCCAGATTAAATGATGCTTCCTCAAAAGATGATTCCATCTCGCCCTTTCCGAAGGAGTAAACTGACCTTTCATCTTCACTGTATTCCATGATCAGTTTTTCGAAATCACTATCCTCTTCCCTGGCCAGCTTTAATATTTCCTCTGCCTTCCTGTATACCTCTTTTTTTTCTTCTTCCGAATATTCTATCTTTTTTCCCGTTCCATCAACGGCATAGGTTTTTAGAAGTATATGCTGTACGGTAATGGTTCTGGCTTCATCATCGCTGATCTCCGGATTGATATCTTTAATGATAAAATCATACACCTTCTCGGCAAGGGCATATTCCAGATACAGATTTTCAATCTCTTTCTCCGTCACCCCAAGAAGTTCCTTTTCCGTTTCATTCAGGGAAGAAAAATATTCCTCGGCCGCCTGACCGGCTTTTCCCTTCTCCTCGTCCGAGAGAGAAACCCCATTTCTCTCAGCCAAAAGATCCATGGTCTTCATCTGGGCAAGCTGGGCGAGCACCGTGTCCTTCACATCCTCCTCAAGCGTCATTCCGTCTGTGGAAGCAGACCATATTTCTTCCCCGAATACACTCTCGTACCGGTTCTGAATATTGGTGAGAAATACCATGATCTCCGGGAGCGTACAGGAGTTATTCTCTATTCGGAAAATCTCGTTCTTAGAAAAGCCGGTGGTAAGCACCACTCTGGTGTTTTCCCCATCAGACTTACAGCCTGATAAAAAAAGCATCATCAATAAAAATATAATTACAAGCCTGTTCTTCATGCTTCCAAAGTCCTTAAAATACTTCTTGCCACACTGATACCGTTAGCAGAAGCCTGTTGAAGTCCTCTTGTTACTCCCGCTCCGTCACCGATGGCGCGAAGTCCCTTAACGCTGGTCTCAAAATCCCGGTTGACGATCACCTTGTTGGAGTAGAACTTAACTTCCACACCGTAGAGCAGCGTTTCTTCTCCGGCAATACCTGGCGTGATCTTGTCAAGGGCCATCAGCATTTCTTCAATGTCAACCATAATTCTGTGGGGAAATACCAGAGAAAGATCTCCGGGTACCGCATCCTTTAACGTAGGGATCAGATTATTTCTGCAAAGACGCTCCTCGGTAGTTCTTCTTCCCCTCTTAAAATCTCCAAAAGTCTGAACCATGATCTTGCCTCCGCAAAGCATATTTGAGAGCTGTGCGATCTGCTTGCCGTATTCAATGGGCGTCTTAAAAGGTTTCGTAAAGTTTTTGCTGACCAGAATCGCGAAATTGGTATTGTTGGTCTTGTAATCCTTTGATTTATAGGCATGACCGTTTACCACCGCAAGACCGCCTTCATAATACTCCGTTGCCACTTCACCGGAGGGATTGGTGCAGAAGGTTCTCACCTTGTCATCAAAGGTAGGCGTGTGGTAGATCAGCTTTGCTTCATACAGATTCTCATTCAAAAACTGCATAACTTCGTCACGAACTTCCACTCTGACACCGATATCCACGGTTCCCGGCGTTGTCTCGATTCCGATCTCTTCACACTTATCTTTGAACCAGTCAGCCCCTTCTCTTCCGACTGCAGATACGATCTCCTTTGCATAATAGGTATCACCTTTATCCGTTTTCACTCCTACAGCCCTGCCGTCCTCGATCAGAATTTCTTCCACCATGGTATTGAAGATCAGCTGTGCGCCTTCCTCAAGGAGATGCTGTTGGAGCTTTGCATAAATCTTGTACCCTTCTTCTGTGCCAAGATGTCTGATGGGACATTCTACCAGCTTCAAATTTGCCACAATGGCTCTTCTTCTGATTTCCCTGATCTCTGTCTGCTTATCCACACCGTAAACGTTAGTGTCTGCTCCAAACTTCAGGTATATATCATCCGATTCCCTGATCAGCTTCAGAGTTTCCTCATAGCCAAGAATATCCGGGAGATTTCCACCCACATCCGGTGATAAAGACAATTTGCCGTCCGAAAAAGCCCCTGCACCTGCAAAGCCTGTAGTGATAGAACAGGGTTTGCATCCCACACACTGCCTGGTCACGCGCTTCGGGCAGGTTCTCTTTTCAATGGAACGCCCCTTTTCTATAACCAGAACCTTCAGATCCGGTTTTTTATCAAGTAATTCATAGGCGCAAAAAATACCGCCTGGGCCTGCACCTATAATGATCACATCATATTGCTTCTGCATAACTTCCTCCGCTTAAATCCAATTTCATCTGCTGCGAACCCATCTGTCCGCCATTTATTAGGATACCATAACTTCGATACTGCTTCCAGTGTTTGTTTTGTGAATTCGTATCTGACTTTCAATTCTTTCGGAAAGCTCCGGCACATGAGAAATAATGCCGATCAGACGATCCTTTTCGATCAGACTCTGGAGTGTAAGACAGGCCTGTTCCACTGATTCACTGTCAAGACTTCCAAATCCTTCATCAATAAAAAGTGCCTCTACGCGGATACCACCGCTCCCTGCCTGGACCACATCACTCATACCAAGAGCGAGCGCAAGCGATGCCTTAAAGCTCTCACCTCCGGAAAGTGTCTTTACGGAACGGTATTTCCCCGTATAGTAATCCAGAACCTCTATTTCCAGATTATCCTTGCTTCTTCCGTCGCTGACACCGCTGACTCTTCTGAGTTCATATCTTCCGCCGGTCATCATGCGAAGCCGCACATTGGCTGCCTTCAGAATATTTTCAAAATAAGAAGCAAGTACATACTGTTCAAAAACAAGTCTCTTTTTATTGTTTCCGTTTGCAGCGTCATCCAGGTCCTTGAGCAGACTGTAATCTGCCATCAGTTGCTCCAAAACTGCCTGTTTTTCTTTCAGGGAAGAAAGTCCGGAAGTAAGACTTCTGAAACGCTCGGAAAGCTTCATCTGCTCCGAAAACAGTGCTGCTTTCTCCTCCTTCAGGGAAAGCAGCCGACTCTGAAGTGCCTGCGTATCCTCCCGCTTTGCATCCCTTGTCTCATCTTCCAGATGACGCAACAGTTCTTCATTTGCCCTGCAATTTTGACGATAATCCTGAATTTTTGCCCGCAGTCTCGCGATATCCCGCTCATCCGCAAGTGCCGCAAGATAGTCTTCCTTCTTTGCAAAACCGGCATCTTCCCGTTTTCTTTCAAATTCATCAGCAAGTTTTTTACAGTATGTTCTCTTTTCTTCCAGTTCCCGTTTCTGTTCCCCTAAATTTCTCTCTTTCTCGGATAGGATGGTAAGACACTTTTCATACTCTGCAAGTTGACGGTTAAACTGTTCCTCGGAATGTTCCTCCGCATAGTCTTCTGCCAATGCATCAATTTTACTCACTTCCCTGTCAAGACACTGTTTTTCCTCCAAAAGCAGATCAAGCTGTTTTCCCATCTCCCCGCATTTCGCCGCACAGGCCGCCGTCTTCCCATGTAGTTCAATCCTTCTCTTCTGCCTGTCCTCATAAACTATTTTCAGATCCTTTACCTGTTTTTCATCCGGCATTTGCCGGTCTTTCTTTGCGGGAGAAGGATGATGAACCGCGCCGCAGACAGGGCAGGGGGTTCCTTCCGAAAGCTCTTCACCGAGAATTCCGGCGATACCATGGCGATACGCCTTCTCCGCCCTTTCATAAGCTGTCTTTTCTTTTTCTTCCTCCTGTTCCGCGCAGAGGTAAGCTTCCTGTAGTTTATTCAATTCCTCTTTTGATTTCCGATAATTCACTGTAAGTTCTTTTTGCCGGCCTTCCAGAATCCCCTTTTTCTTTTTCAGTTCATAGGCTGCGCGGATTTCCTCTCTCTCCCCGTAAAAGCTTTCCTCCTTTTCTTTTTGCTCCTTAAGATTCGCAATCTCCTTTTCCGCTTCTTTTAAAAGTCGGTCCAGTCTCTCTTCATACTCCCTGGCTGCCTTTACTTTTTCTTCCTCCGCCCGGAGTCCTGCTGCCGCCTCACGTATGCGGAGTTCTCTCTCCGCTTCTTCCATTTCACCGGCAAGACTTAACAACATATTTCGTTTTTCCGTTTCCTTTTTCAGCTTCTCAAACAGACTCTGCAGCCGCTGTGCTTCTGCCAGCTTCTCCGCATACAGTTGTACCTCTTCTTCCTTTTTATTATGAGCCTTTAAGGAATTCTCCCAGTTTTCCCTGCTCTCCTTCGCTTCCCCGGCGAGAAAATCTATGATTCCTTCGTAATAATAACTTCCGGACGAAGTCAGTTCGTCCCATTTTGCTTCCCGCTCCTTTTCAAAAATGCAATCCCTTTTGATCATATCAATGTCCTCATCCATTTTGTGACGACATTCCATGACCTGTCTGTAGGCACCGGAAGCCTTTCCCTTTAACGCCGCTGCCATCCTGTCATAAAGATCCGTTCCGAAAATTTCCCTGAAAATCCGCGTTTTTTCCCCCGAGGGCGCTGACAGGAGTCTTGCGAACTCTCCCTGGGCGATCATGGACAATTGTTTAAACTGACGATAATCCAGGCGAAGAAGCTCCTGTACTCTCCGTGTCACCTCGCTGCTGCCCTCAATCACTGATCCATCGGGCCTTGTCAGCACTGCCTTCTCCTTTTCCTTTGCCAGACCCTCTGCCCTTTTTCTTTTCCTTAAATATTCCGGATTTCTGTATATTTTATATTCCTGACCTCCATGGGTCATAACAAGCTCCACATAGGTCTTTGTATCTGCATCTGCAAAATCACTGCGCACACTGTTTTTCTCCCGCATTTCCCCACTCATGTTCCCGTACAGAGCATAAGTCATCGCGTCAAAAATTGTGGTCTTTCCGGCACCGGTAGGACCCGTGATCAGAAACAGTCCCCTTCTTTCCAGACCGGTAAAATCAATCTCCTGTTTTTCCGGATAGGGCCCCCAGCCGCAGATAGTTAATCGAATTGGTTTCATAAATGCCTCTTCCCCCGATGCCGCCCGCCATAAAATGAAAATCATTGTTGCGGGAGCGCATCTGTGCTAATATAAACATAGTACTACAGAAATAAAAAAACTGCTATTTTTTCTTTTTATATAACAAACAGAAAAGGAAGGTTATCCATGATCCAGACAATCCAGCTTGTCCCTGCATACGAAGAAGAACTGATTTACAAAGCCATATGCGCTTCCTTGGATGCCCTGGGCATTGAAAAAGAACTCCGCCCTGATTTTAAGGTTGTCATTAAGCCTAATCTGGTCATGGCTAAAAGTCCCGATACTCCCGCCACCACGCATCCTCTTGTGGTAAAGTCGGTGGCCAGATGGCTGAAGGAGCACGGCATTACTCATATCACCCTTGCCGAAAGCTCGGGCGGACTTTACAATGCTGAACACATGAAAAGCGTGTATCAGGTCTGCGGCATGAAGACCCTTGCACCCCTTGTCACGCTGAACATGGATTTTTCCGCAAAAACTGTCAATTGTCCGGAAGGCTTTGCCAATCACTCCTTCCACATCATCACACCCATTGCGGAAGCAGACTATATCATCAACATCTGTAAGCTGAAAACCCATGCCATGACAGGATATTCCGGCGGCATCAAAAATCTGTTCGGTGTCATTCCCGGTCTGGAAAAACCTCAGATGCACTATCGCTGGCCAGAAATTGAGGATTTCTCCAGAATGCTGGTAGAATTATCCGAAATTGTGGCTCCACAGCTTACCGTCATCGACGCCATCGATGCCATGGAAGGGAACGGTCCCACAGGCGGGACTTCACATCCTCTTCACATGCTTCTTGCCGCCAAAGATCTCTATACTCAGGATTACTTTGCTGCCGGGCTGATGGGGCTTGACCCCATGAAGATTGTTATGATCCGCCAGGCTGTCCAAAAGGGGCTTGCAAAGCCTGATGAGATTACCCTTGTGGGCGACGACATTCCGGAGAGCCTTACCCCTTTTCAGGTTCCCGATACCCAGAATCTGAATTTCACCGGCAACGTTCCGGGATTTCTCCAAAAACCTGTAGTGTGGTTCCTCAAAAAGGTTCTGAAGTCTTATCCCCAGCTTGACAAAAAACGCTGCGTGGGTTGCGGAAAATGTGCGGAAAGCTGTCCTGCGCATATCATCCGGATCAAAAATCAGAAAGCCGTATTTCAAAAAAGAGGCTGCATTTCCTGCTTTTGCTGTCAGGAAATGTGCCCCATGAAAGCCATTTCTGTAAAGAAAGCCTTATAACAAAAATCAGTGATCCTGAAGCTCCTTCACGATTTCTGTCACAATTTTTCTCCCCGTTTCAGGCAGCTCCTCATCCCGGACCTGCCTGTAAAAATCTTCAAATAAGGTGATGGCACTTTTATGTTCCACCGGATCTGCCATTCCCTTCTCTTTATTTTCCTCAAAATCGGAAATCGTCTTTTCCTCTCTCACGATCTGCATGATGTTCGGATAAACACTCCGCAAGGTTCCGATGGGATCGATCAGTTCTCCCCGGTCTGTCAGTATTGCCTGTATATAATCGTATCTTTCTCCGCTCTCGCTCTGCCCTCTTTTCAAAAGTTCATTCAGCGAGCCCTTGATCTTCCTGAAATCATGAAGCGGATTTAAGGGAAGCTGACATACACTTTCAAGTCCCTCTTTTCCCATAGTGACAAGCAGCGCGCACTTTGTCTGCATGGTTTCTCCAAAAGAATATTTGAGTGGTGCACCGGCGTACCAGACAGAACGCTCTCCGATTCTTTGCGCCTTATGGATATGTCCAAGCGCCACATAGTCAAATCCGGCAAAAAGAGACGCATCCACATTGTCGATGCCGCCTACATGGATGGTGGTCTCGCTGTCCGAAAGCTCCGGCTCTTTTCCCCCATCCGTGACAAAAAAGTGGGTGACCAGCACTCTGTTTTTGTGTGGTCTTTCCCCCTTCTGCGCCTTTGTTTCTTCCTCCCAGTAGCCGGAAAGAAGTTTGTTTACTGCCTCATTACTGTTTGCAGTTCCCGCCACGGCAGATCTTACGAAGGGAAGAAGCACAAACTCCGTCTCATCCGTTCCTTCCCCCACTTTTACTCTGGTGAGTGATGCTTTCTGCATACCTGCAATGTGAACTCCACTGGCATCTAAAAGATTCTCTCCGTAGCTGATGCGCTCCGGGGAATCATGATTGCCGCTGACCAAAATAACCTGTATGTTCCGGCGCACAAGACCCGTGAGGAATTCATCAAAGAGCGTAACCGCCTCGCCGGGCGGAATGGCTCTGTCATAGATATCTCCGGCTATGACCACAGCGTCCACTTTATTTGCGGCAGCCATACCGTCAAGCTGCCTCAATATAAACTTCTGATCCTCCAGCATGGAAAAATCATTCACGATTTTACCGATATGTAAGTCTGAAATATGTAGAAATCTCATAGAGGTTCTCCTGTTTTTGTAAACCATTCATCACCGTTTGTGAGAAGATAATCCTCATCGGACAGGATTGCATTGCAATAATCCTGTATGGAAGTCAGCTTTCTCTTAAAAGCCACACCGCCTCCGAAAATCAGGGTTGTATGTACATCAGATCCGGCGGTCATAGGAAGTCCGTTTTGATGGCTGTAACGAATGGCCATATCATCCCACGCCGGATTGTTGTGTGATTTACTCAAATGGCAGGAGTGGGTAGCATTGATTCCCTCTGCTCCATCTGACCATTCCGGAAACAGCCTGATTTCCGGTATATAATCCTCCTTTCGAAAGGGATGGGCCTGAATCACCATTCCCCCTGCTTCATGGATCATTCTGTACTGTTCCTCTATGGTGGCATCCTTGATCTGCGGATGCATTTTCAGCCACTGCTTGTCCACCCCGTAAATCAGAAATTCTGTTCCTCCGTAATTTGCCTCATATCCGAAAAATACCTGAAGATCATTTGCGTCTCCCCACTGCCTGGCATGTTCATATCCTTTGCAAAAAGCTTCCACCCATTGTTCCCAGGAAAGGGACTTGTCAATACAATTATTTCCGTACCAGTTGTGATCGGTCACAATGATTCCGGTATAGCCTGCCTTCCTGCAGGCTCTCGCCATCTCCTCCCCTGTGTTTGATGCACAGTTGCTGCTTTCACAGGTATGCAGATGTGTCTCATACAAATATGGATACTCTTCTCTTTTCATCTCATTGTCATTTCTCTCTTCTTCTGTTTTTTTCTATTTTAAATCAATTCATTCTCTCCCGCAATCCCAGCAGGATTTTTTTCTCCATACGGCTCACCTGAACCTGGCTGATTCCAAGCATCTTCGCCACCTCCGTCTGCGTTTTGTCCTGATAATATCTTAGCCGGATCAGCTTTTGCTCTGTTTCCGGAAGTCCCTCTATGAGCTGCTTTATCACCAGATGATTCAGCATTTTTTCCTGCTCATCCTTTCCCTTGTCCGCCAGTTGATCCACCATATAAATTTCATTGCCGTCATTTTGATATACTGACTGATAAATAGATTCCACCTGAACATTTGCCTCCATGGCAAGAATCACTTCTTCTATGGTAAGCCCGGCCTCTTTTGATACTTCCTGAAGTGTCGGCTCCCTGTTTATTCTTAAGGAGAGTCGTTCTCTTGCATATTTTACTCTGCTTCCGTTTTCTTTTAAAGTCCTGGATACTTTCACCATTCCGTCATCTCTCAGAAATCTTTTGATTTCTCCTGCTATTAACGGTACCGCATAGGTAGAAAATTTCACATCAAAGGAAGGATCAAACTTATCAATTGCTTTGATCAGTCCGATAACACCGATCTGAAAAAGATCTTCTGTATCATAACCTCTGTTCAAAAACCGCTTTACAATATGGTGCACCAGTCCCAGATTCTGTTCGATCAGTACTTCTCTTACTTCCTTTTCCCCTGCCTGCATGTGTTCGATCAGTACCTCATTCTCTGTCATAGCTATTCCTCATGATCGATCCAAGGCAGTGTCCCCAATTTTTTACTCATCAGTACTGTGGTTCCCATGGAAGGCTCGGAAATAACCTCCAGTTCATCCATAAACGCTTCCATAAAGGCAAAACCCATTCCCGATCTGTCCATATCGGGCTTTGTGGTAAATAGAGGTTCCATGGCCTGTTCAATATTCTCAATTCCTTTTCCTTCGTCCACCACCTCTACCTGAAGCACATCACCAAGAAGAAGACAGTGTATGTATACCTTGTTTGCATCTGCCTCACTGTCCGTTTTTTCTTCCGCATCATAGCCGTGAATGATTGCATTGGTAACCGCTTCCGATACCGCTGTTTTGATATCTGAAATTTCCTCCACGGTAGGGTTTAGCGGTGCAACAAAAGCGGCTACCGCAACGCGGGCAAAAGCCTCATTTTCCGATACGGCATCAAATTCTATTTTCATCTCATTTTTAAATCCGGTTTTCCCGGGTACTCGTTTTGTCACATTCTTTTCCGTTTCCATTTTCATCTCCTCCATTACTCCATGATCTCTATCACTTTGTGCAAACCGCAGATCATCAATGTTCTTTTGATTCTGGTGTCTGCATTGACAGCAAATACTTTTCCGCCGAAATAAGAGATTTTCTTATATCTCCCGATAATGATTCCGATTCCGGAGCTGTCCATAAATTTTGTATCCTCAAAGTCAAACACCACATTCCCGATTCCGTCTTTCATGATAAACTTGTCCGCAGTTTTACTGATATAGCCGGAGTTATGATGATCCACCTCCTTCGGCATCTTTACCATCAGATAATTATCAATCACCTTAAAATCCTCTTCCATTTCTTTTCCCCTTTCCGTCCAATAAGACGACTCGCAAAGCGTGTCGGCGTTTGGCATTCTTACTATAAAAAAAGAGAACATGTCATATACATGTTCTCTTTCGTATCCTCTGCTATCGATTTTTTATATCTAATTCTCGTTATTGATTTCCGCCAGATAAGTTTCAGCCTTGCCTGCCTTGTCCGTATCCGGGAAATTATCCATGATCTGAGCGTAAATTTCCTTTGCCTTGTCAGTGTCTCCTGTTTCTCTATAGGAATTTCCCAAATAAAACAGTGCATCTTCATTCGTATTGTCATATTCATATGCCCGTCTCAGGTTGGGAATTGCTTCCTCGTAGTTTTCTGCACGGTAGCTGTCGTCTCCAAGCTTGTCGTAATAATCTGCCAGCTGTTCTCCCACAAGAGCAAGGAATCCGGTTCTTAATGTTTCAAAAGAGTCTGTTCTCTTTTCCTCTTCCGCTCCCTCTTCCACCTCGAGAGCTTCCATATACCCGGCAATGGTTTCAATATCTTCCGGATTTTCCAGATAAGCATTTACCGCCATCATCAATCCGTCCGTTGCCTGCAATGCTCCGTCCGTTCCCTGAAGCACCTGAAGTTCCTCGGATAAACGCTGATTTTCATCGGTAAGGCTTTGGATCTTCTGCTCCTGCTCGTCAATGGTCGCCGTCTTGGCATCAGACTGCTCGCTGACCACACGCAGCTCGCTGTTGATATCTGCTTTGGCACTCTGAATTCTGGCCGGCAGAATCAAAAAGCATGCAATCGCAATACCGATTACTAAGCCGATACCCAGATTGAGCAGTACGGATACCCCTTTTTTCTCGCTGTCGTTCACAGGCTGTATAATGGTTTCGTTACCGCTTTGGTAACGAATAATTTCATCGGAAGGTGCTTTTTTTCTGGGGACATTCTTTGCCGCCTCTTCCGGCATCAACATATGATCCACTTCCCTGAGATAAAGAAGTGTGGTCGTATTACCCGTATCGATCTGAGAGCATTTCACCAGCTCTCTCTTTGCCTTCTCCCATTCCTCCGCATTGATATACAAAAGAGCAAGCAGCTGATGAGCTCTCACATATTTGGGATTATTGGAAAGAACCTTTTTCAGCTGGATAATGGCAAGATCCTGGCTGTCCTGATAACAATAAAGCAGTGCCTGATTATATTTTTTGATGGTCTGATTGATTCCGTCAAGCCTTGCCTGATTGTTCTGGATCATATCTATATAATCATCCGCAATATTCTTTTTGGGCCTCAGATTTTTGCTGATCACCCATTCCCGCAGGGCAGAAACAACCTCCCCCGTCTCAAAATAAATCAGTCCCAGCAAATTTCTTGCATCGATATTATTTTTGTTAAATTTAATACTTTGTCTAAGGCTTACAATCGCCCCGGACAAATCTCTTACCGTCGCCTTTTCAAGACCGTCATTGTAAAAACGATTGGACAGAAACATTACCTTTTTGTAAAGAGAGACATCTGCTCCACAGCCTGTACAAAAGTCGTGTTCGGACAAACGGCATCCGCAATTATAACAAATCATGCCGTTTTACTCCTCTTCTGTTTCCGTTTTTTCTTTCGCCTTTTCAACCATTTGAATCAATATATCAGCCACGTCGGTCAGATCCTGACCATAAATGGCTTCCGCTGCATCCTCAACCTCCAGGCTGGGATGGAATTTCTTTAATTCTTCTTCAAAGTCAATCATCCGGTATTCTCCTCATCAGGGACTTCATTTGTCCTATCAAATATAGTGATCCGGCAATATAAATGATATCTGCTTCTTTTCTGTCTGACAACAGATGATGATATGCTTCCTGTGCATCTTGATGGAAAAAGCAACAAATCTTATATTGCCCCCAAATTTCTCTTAATTTTTCGAGAGAAGCACTTCTGTCTGTTTCTAAAACCGTAACTGCAACTTCTGAAAACAGATCCGCAGATGCAATCTGCCGTATCATTTTCTCATACTGCTTATCCTGCACAACTCCAAAAAGCAAAAGTCTTCTGCCTTCGCAGGGAATTTCTTTCACTGAATTTAAAAATGCTTCTATTCCGTCTTCGTTATGGGCACCGTCCAGATAGATTCCCGGAAATACTTCCTCCATTCTCCCCGGCCAGTACGCCTTCATTAGTCCTCTCCTTATGCTTTCCTCACAAATTCTCTTATCCTTTTGCATGAGGATCTCTAGCGTTTTCACTGCAAGGGAAGCATTTTCCGTCTGGTAACAAGCACTACCGTTAAGAGATAAACCAACATATTTATAATAACCAGTACGCAGTGAAAAATCAATGGTTTTATTGCCGATATTTATTTCTGTAATATCATCTTTTGTGACAAAATGTACGGGACATCCCTTTTCTTCTGCATATTTCTTCAAAATTCCCGTAACCGACGGTCGTTTATCCGCAAATACCACCGGTACGGAAGGCTCCATGATCCCCGCCTTTTCACCTGCGATCTTTTCGAGAGTATTACCCAGATACTGCATATGATCAAACCCTATTTCTGTGATCACACAGACACTTTTCCCTGAAACACTGTTGGTGGCATCCAGTCTGCCTCCAAGTCCGGTTTCCAGAATAATGTATTCCGGCGCTTTTTCTTTAAAATATGTCATGGCCATCATAAAAAGAAATTCAAAGTAGGAAGGATGATTGCTGCCCGGTTCCTGCCCGTTCAGGATACACTGCCTGTCATCTTCTCTGACAACTCTCCTTACCTGTTCAAAAATCCGCACAAATTCTTCCTCTGGGATCATATCATTTCCGATGGATATTCTCTCCCTTGTGGTTTCCAGATGAGGGGAAATAAACATGCCCACACTTGATCCGCTCTCCATCAGAACAGAACGCAAATAAGCACAAACGGAACCTTTTCCGTTTGTGCCTGCAACATGTATTATTTTACTCTTTATTGTATTTCCTGTAAGCAGGGCAAGAAGTCTCTGCGTATCCTCAAGTGTATGTTTACCGGCAAACTTGGGGATGTCTGAAATATATTGTTCTGCTTCCTGATATGTGATCATAAATTGCCTCACTTCTATTTTTCAAGTTGGGCAAGTCTCTCCTTTACCTGCTCCATCATCTGGGTATACTTCTCAAGTTTTGCCCTTTCCTCCGCAATCTTGGTTTCCGGTGCCTTGGACATAAACTTTTCGTTGTTTAACATACCGTTCACTCTTGCAAGTTCTCCGGTAAGACGCTTTTCCTCCTTCTTAAGGCGCTCTATCTCCTGTCCCAGATCAACCAGTTCCGCAAAAGGAATGTAAAGAGTGGCATTGGCGATCACCACGGATACCGCATCATCCGCAATACCGGTCTTATCCTTCTGAATGGTCACTTCGGAAGCATACGCCAGAGATTCAAAGAACAGCTTTCCTTCTGTGAAGGCAGCTATGATGTCCTCATTTTCACTGACTACGAATACCTGCGCTTTTCTGCTGGGTGCAACGTTCATTTCCGTACGGATATTTCTGATCCCTCTTACTGCTTCCTTGATGATCTCGATATCTCTTTCTTCCTTTGCAAAGCTCCGCTCTTCCTTGTACTCAGGCCATTTGGAGATCATAATGGATTCCTCCTCAGACTGCAGTGTACAGAAAATTTCCTCGGTGATAAAAGGCATATAAGGATGAAGCAGCTTTAAGGCATCGATCAGCACAGTCTTTAAGGTCCAGAGAGCGGCGTCCTTGCTTGCCTGATTGTCTGAATTGTAAAGACGGGGCTTTACCATCTCAATATACCAGTCACAGAACTCATCCCAGATAAAGTCATAAACCTTCTGAACCGCAATTCCCAGTTCAAAGCTGTCCATGTTATCTGTCACATCCTTAATCAATGTATTTAACCTGGAAAGAATCCATTTATCAACAGGTTCAAGAACAGGATTCTCCACCTTTAGCTCATCCTCAGGCATGTTCATCATGATGAAACGGGAAGCATTCCAGATCTTGTTTGCAAAGTTCCTGCTCGCCTCCACTCTCTCATAATAGAAACGCATATCATTTCCGGGAGCGTTTCCTGTGATCAAGGTTAGGCGGAGCGCATCTGCACCATACTGATCAATGATTTCAAGAGGGTCGATACCGTTTCCTAAAGATTTGCTCATCTTACGTCCCTGGGAATCTCTCACCAGTCCGTGGAACAATACTGTCTTGAACGGTTTTTCACCCATCTGTTCATAGCCGGAAAAGATCATACGGATAACCCAGAAGAAAATAATATCGTAACCGGTCACCAACACATCTGTGGGATAAAAATATTTCAAATCCTCTGTCTTCTCAGGCCAGCCTAATGTTGAAAAAGGCCAGAGTGCTGAGGAAAACCAGGTATCCAGAGTATCGGGATCCTGTGTAAAGTGTGTGCATCCGCATTTTGGACACTTTACCGGCATTTCCTTTGCCACTACCGTTTTGCCGCACTCGTCGCAGTAATAAGCGGGAATTCTGTGTCCCCACCAGAGCTGTCTTGAAATACACCAGTCACGGATATTGTCGGTCCAGTTAAAGTAGGTCTTTTCCATTCTCTTGGGGATCAGCTGGATCTCACCTGACTTTACCGCTTCCACCGCAGGCTTAATCAGCTCATCCATCTTCACAAACCACTGCTTTTTGATCATGGGTTCGATGGTCGTCTTACATCTGTCATGGGTGCCTACATTGTGGGAATAATCCTCGATCCGAACCAGAAGACCCATCTCATCCAGTTCCTTCACAATGGCTTTTCTCGCCTCATAACGATCCATACCACAGAATTTACCGCCATTTTCATTGATGGTGGCGTCATCATTTAAGATATTGATCTCAGGAAGGTTGTGACGCTTTCCTACCTCAAAGTCGTTGGGGTCATGTGCAGGTGTGATCTTAACAACACCGGTACCGAATTCCATATCTACATAAGGATCCGCAATAATGGGAATCTCCCTGTTTACGATAGGAAGCATCAGCTTCTTTCCAACGATATCCTTATATCTGTCATCCTCCGGATTTACCGCTACCGCAGTATCTCCAAGCATGGTCTCAGGTCTTGTGGTTGCAAATTCCAGGAATCTCCCGGTGCTCACACTGCCGTCATCCTCGATCAGCGGATATTTGATATGCCAGAAATGACCTGCCTGTTCCTGATATTCAACCTCGGCATCGGAGATGGAGGTATTGCACACAGGGCACCAGTTAATGATACGGCTTCCCTTGTAGATCCAGCCTTTTTCATGCATCTTGCAGAATACTTCGGTAACTGCCTTGTTGCAGCCTTCGTCCATGGTAAAGCGTTCTCTGTCCCAGTCACAGGAAGAACCGAGTTTTTTAAGCTGGCTGATGATACGTCCGCCGTACTCTTTTTTCCACTCCCAGGCTCTCTCAAGGAAGCCTTCTCTTCCCAGATCTTCCTTGTTAATACCCTCTTCCTTCAGCTTTTCAATGATCTTAACCTCCGTGGCAATGCTGGCGTGATCCGTGCCCGGCTGCCACAGTGCATTGTATCCCTGCATTCTCTTATAGCGGATCAGAATATCCTGCATGGTATTGTCAAGGGCATGTCCCATGTGGAGCTGTCCCGTGATGTTCGGGGGCGGGATCACAATGGTAAAGGGTGTCTTTGAATGGTCAACTTCCGCATGGAAATATTTCTTGTCAAGCCACTTCTGGTAAAGTCTGTCCTCAATCCCTTTGGGATCATAGGTTTTCGCAAGTTCTTTGCTCATTTTCGTTCTCCTTCTTCAATACAGTTGATAATTTCAGATTTGCAAAAAAAGAACCCTTTGCAAACCTTTTGTCTACAAAGGGCGTATTTACGCGGTACCACCTTTTCTTATCACTTAGCGACTGCTGAAATTGCCATATCCATTTCAAGAGTCTTATCCGCTAACGGGGATAAAGCGGGAAAACTTACGCGCCATTGTAAAATACTCGCAACGGTTTCGGCTCTCCGGTTCCAAAGCTACCTTCCCTGCACCTTTCTTCAAATGTCCTTTCAGCCAGTGAGACATCTTCTCTGTTGGAAGCAGAATTGCAGGTACTCCTCTTTTTCACAACCTTTTTATTAATTACTATTAATCTTAGTAGGGGTTCCCGTTTTTGTCAAGTACGGTTTCCAGAAAATATTGATTCCTTTCTCTCTGATTCCGTATGCAGCAAAATAAGCCTCCTCCTTGGGAATCCACTCTTCCACAAATCGTTGCAGCTTTTCTTCCCCGTCGCGCTGACGGATATTTTCAATCTGATCCTTCCTGTCAATATCCAAAAAGAAACTAAGCTGATACACACTGCCAAAATAAGGATGCATGCTATAGGATCCTTCCACAATATTTAACTTTTTAAAGTCTATCACCTTTTCGGAGAGTATTTTCCCCAGAGCACAGCTATAAGGCCGATACAGCACCTCTCTTCTTTGCAGAACCGGCTCTAAAACCTCAGAGTAAAATCTCTCATAATCCACATTGCCGCCCGTTTCCCGCAGTCTTTCCTCCGTTCTCTGAAAACCTTGCAAAAAAAAGTCATCCATGTGGAATATGTTGCAGTCATAAATCATTTCCAAATAATTTGATAGGGTTGTCTTTCCGCCGGCACACCTTCCGTCAATAGCTACCAGTAAGACCTCATCGACATTTTCCTTCTCCTTCAAAAGACTGTCTATGGCAGCAATCACCGGTTCAAATCTACGCTTACACTCTTCTCTCATAAGCATTTACCTTCCCACTTTAGTCACACTGAAGCACTTCTGTAATCTTATTGATTTGTGTGCAATTTTCCGGAAGCCGTTTTGGTCTTTCGCCGGATTGTGCTGTATAGATATACACACTCTTTATTCCGTACTCTTCCGCTCCCAGGATATCTGCCCGGTGTTCATTCCCAATCATCACAGATTCCTCTTTTTTCAGTCCATACTTTTGAAACAGCAGATCATAGAAATGGACAGAAGGCTTTTTTACGCCTGCATCGGAGGAATAAAGGATACCGTCAAAACTGTCATAAATCCCAAGCATTCTCATCTCCGGCTCGGTAAACAGACGCTGGGCATTTGACAAAAGATATACCCTATTCCCACTCTCCTGAATTTTATGTAAAAGTTCCGGCACTCCTTCATAAAGTCTGATATAGCTAAGTGATAGGCTTCGGAATGTAATCCCCATCTGTGCCATCATTCTTTCATCAACAGCAAGTCCTTTCTCCGCTAGCAGGCTGCCAAGCACATTTTCCAACTGTATTTCGATATCCGCCTCAACAATACTGTTGTCATGAAATTCTTCTCTTAACGATAGAAGCTTTTTATGAAGTTCTCTCTCTGCCAGTTCTTTATATCTTTTTTTTAATTCCGGTGCAGTATATGAGGCACCCATCATAGAAAAAATCTGTGCCATGTTTTTCCACAGAGAAGCCTTTGATTCATTGGTATGAATATCCACCAATGTACCATATAGATCAAAAATGTAATTCGTCATCTTCATTTATTAAACTGATACAACAGAAAGCTTTTAAAACAGAGTGCAGCCCCTTCTCTTTTTTCGTGCACTCCGCTCACCATCATCTTCTGTAATCCGAGATCAATCGAAGCTTTGCTCTGCGTTTTCTGGCCTTCTCCCTGTCCGCCATCAATATGCCTATCTTCTCGGCATTCTCGGTTGCCAGATCATATGTGGACTCTATTTCTTTCTGAAGTCCATATTCTATGAATTCCAGCTTGTCGTTCAACTTCACGATTCCCAATTGAACCGCTTCGATTTTGGTGTCGAGAACGGCTATGTCGCCCTTCAGCTCCGTGCGCAATTCGTCGATTTTGCTTAAGATCAGCTCGGTATCAGTCATAAAAAATGCTCCTTTCCTCTAAGACTTCCCTGTCACTCTCTGCTTTTACAGTGCAATGGGTGTATCTCTATCTTAGGAGAAAAGAGCACTATTGTCAACCTGTTTTCGTGCTTTTTGTAAACGTTTTTCCGTTTATTGTGTCTTATCTGCTTTTCTGCGCGGTTCTATGAATTCAGTATCTGCATAAACTCCTCACCCGTTATGGTCTCTTTCTCATACAGATACTTTGCAAGTTCATGAAGCTTTGCCATATTTTCCGACAAAAGCTTTGTTGCCTTTTCGTACTGTGTCTTTACCGTCTCAATCATTTTTTGGTCAATTTCTTTTGCCGTATCCTGAGAGCATGCAAGAGAAGTGTCACCGCCCAGATATTGATTGCTCACCGTCTCCAGAGCCACCATACCGAACTCCTCGCTCATACCGTATCTGGTGATCATGGCTCTTGCCAGCTTGGTGGCCTGTTCAATATCATTGGAGGCACCTGTGGTGATGGAGTGGAAGATGAGTTCCTCCGCCACGCGGCCGCCGGTATAGGTGGCAATCTTGTTTTCGATCTCCTCTTTGCTCATCAGGTTGCGTTCCCCTTCATCCACCTGCATGGTATATCCAAGTGCTCCGGAAGTTCTGGGGATGATGGTGATCTTTGTGACGGGAGCTGAATTGGTCTGGAGGGCAGCCACCAGTGCATGTCCGATCTCGTGGTAGGACACGATCAGCTTTTCTTTGTCGGACAGCACCTTGTTCTTCTTCTGGTAACCGGCAATGACAACCTCAATGCTTTCTTCAAGGTCTGCCTGAGTCACAAATTTCCGTCCGTCACGCACTGCCCGCAGTGCTGCCTCATTTACCATATTGGCAAGCTCTGCGCCGGATGCACCGGATGCTGCACGGGCAATGGCATTAAAGTCAATGTTATCACCAAGCTTCACTTTCTTGGCATGTACCTTTAAGATAGCCTCTCTTCCTGCAAGATCCGGGAGTTCCACAGGAACACGTCTGTCAAACCGACCGGGTCGAAGCAGCGCCGGGTCAAGAGAATCCGGTCTGTTGGTAGCTGCAAGAATCACAACGCCCTTGGAACCATCAAATCCATCCATTTCCGTGAGCAGCTGATTTAAGGTCTGTTCTCTTTCATCGTTGCCGCCCATACCGCCGTTGTCACGCTTCTTGCCGATGGTATCAATCTCATCTATAAATACAATACAGGGAGCCTTTTCATTTGCCTGTTTAAAAAGATCTCTTACTTTGGCTGCACCCATACCTACAAACATCTCCACAAACTCGGAGCCTGAAATGGAGAAGAACGGCACTTCCGCCTCACCTGCTACCGCCTTTGCAAGCAATGTTTTTCCTGTTCCGGGAGGTCCAACCAACAGAGCGCCCTTTGGCATGGAGGCGCCGATCTCCTGATATTTCTGCGGATTGTGCAAAAAGTCTACAATCTCCTTCAATCTGAACGGTATCCACCTGCTTTTCACTGACCATATTCAGAAAGGTGCCGTAATCCACGGTTTCCACTTTCTGCTTCAGCAGCCTTGGAAATAACAGACTGTTCAAAAGCATCATAACAATCAATACTATCAAATAGTAAAATATTAACGGTTTTTTTGGTTGCTTCACTTCTTTCATGTTTTTGTTCCTTTCCGAGACGATACCGACTATGCCGTTTTTGTCTTTTTGCTCTTATCGTGGGCAAAAGACAGATAAAACATCTGTATCTTCAACTTATTTTCCTCATAGAGATCCAGTGCCTGATACAGTTCCTTATAGTAATCAAAAAGCTTTCTTTTTGTCTTAATGGTAAGCTGCAGGCTGCCGGCCTGGGTATCCACAAGACTTCCCTTTGTCTTTACATAATAATACAAAGGTCTGTCGATCACGCCAACATTTCCCACATATTGGAGATACTCCAGATTGAATCTGAAATCTTCACACCAGTCAAGATCCGTGTCACAGACAAGGGAAAACTTTCTGATAATATCTGCCTTGAAAAACTTATTCCACAAAACACCGTAGTAAAAATTGGCAGGTGCTTTCATCATGTATTCCGCAAATTTGGTCCTGGTAATGACAGGTCCCATATCGATATGGCCTTTTACCATAATTTTTCTTCCGCATACTCTGTAAAAATCCGAAATCACCATATCACAGTCATAGAGCTGTGCTGTCTTCACAAATTCTTCCGTTGCCTGTTTTACCAGCCAGTCATCCCCATCCACAAACTGGAAATATTCCCCTTTTGCAGATGCCATTCCAATGTTCCGGCTGTCGGAAACTCCGGTATTGTCTTTCTTTATGTAATGAAATCTTGCATCTTCCTCTACATATTTTTTGATCACTTTTTCCGTGTGATCCGTACTTCCGTCATTAACCACAATCACTTCAATATTGGTATAACTCTGATTCTGAATGCTTCTTAGACATCTCTCAATCGACTTTTCGCCGTTATAGACCGGCACGATAATACTCACCATGGGATTTCCCATCTTAATCACTCCCTTAATAGGACACCTTACTCCTAAACAAAAAAAAAATCAATGTTTCAATTCTAAACAATTTATAAAAATCCTATGATTCTTGCCATAATTTTATTTATGTTTTATAATCCTTTTTATCCGGATTAAGTATCATTTTTCCGGTTATTTTAATGAAAGTGAACTTGGTTTTATGAAGATACTGATTTTATCCTGCAGTACCGGCGGCGGTCACAATGCAGCCGGCAAAGCCGTAAAAGAACAGCTGGAAAAAAGGGGGCATGAGGCCGTCATGCTCGATCCCTTCTCCCTGAAAAGCGATAAAACCGCATCTACGGTCGGGAATGCCTATCTGCTGGCAGCAGGAAAAGCCCCCGGATTTTTTGGATTTATTTATAAGATTGGAAGCAGGATCAGTTCCTCCCGGCATAAATCGCCCGTTTACTACGCCAATACACTGATGGTAAAACGCCTGAAGGCATATCTCGACAAAAATCATTTTGACGCAGTGGTCATGCCTCATCTGTTTCCTGCCGAGATGATGACCTGTATGAAACGCCGCCATATGGACATTCCGCCTACGGTAGTGATTAGTACCGACTACACTTGCATTCCCTTTTTTGAAGAAACGGAATGTGATTATTATATTATTCCTCATGAAGATCTGCTGGATGAAGATATTGAGAAAGGACTTCCTGCTGAAAAGCTGTATCCTTTCGGTATTCCTGTCAGTCTTTCCTTCCAAAAGAAAACTGATAAGGAAAAGGCGAAAGTGAAGCTTCACCTGCCTGCCGACAAACCTGTCTATCTGGTCATGAGCGGCAGCATGGGCTTTGGCAAAATGCATCTGTTTGTATTCGAATTGACGAGAAAACTGACCCATGACGAGCAGCTGATTATCATCTGCGGAAACAATAAAAAAACACAGCGTATCTTAAAATATACTTATTACAGAAATAAAAATGTTCACATCACCGGATTTACCGAGCACGTTTCGGACTATATGGACGCCAGTGACGTCATCTTTACGAAACCCGGCGGGCTTACTTCCACGGAAGCACTCGTCAAAAACATACCTGTAGTCTACACTGCCGCCATCCCCGGCTGTGAGACAAAAAACAGGGAATTCTTTGTCTCCAGAGGACTTGCCCTTGCGTCTGAACGCATACATGTTCAGATTTCCCAGGGAATCACTTTAGTGGAAAATAAAGAGATTCGAAATGCTATGATAAACACCCAGAAGCACTTTGCCAAATCTCATGCCGCAGCCGATATCGTAACTCTGCTGGAAGAGGTCACATCCGAAAAGAATGCGGCAAAAGAGACCACGGTCTGATCGGCCGGACAATAAAGGAATGATCACGTTATGAAATACCTGCTTTATACTATCATGGGATATCTTTCCGGCAGTGTTCTTTATGCCAGTCTGGTTCCCAGATATTTTCACCATGTCGATATCCGCAAAGTCAGTGATGACGGCAATCCCGGTACTGCCAATGTTTTCAAGTATGTGGGATTCGGAGCCGGCTGTCTTGTGATCTGCATGGAACTGCTGAAAGCTTTTATCCCTGTTTTTGTTGCCGCCCACAGGGTGGATGTCTCAAGACTTCCCTTTGCCTTCATCATGGCTGCGCCCGTACTGGGTCATGCTTTTCCTTTTCTGTATGTGATGGAGTGTCTTATGCGCTCCGGCTCCCATCAGGCGCAGGCCCACTTTTCCGGTCGCCTTACGGAACAAAAAGGAGGCAAAGCTATCGCCGCCTCCTTCGGTGTAGTGCTGGCACTTTTCCCGGAGCTGTATCCCTTTGCCGCACTTGCATTTTTCTACATTCTTTTTTCAACGGTGATCGTGATAAAGCCTCATCTTTTCCGTTCTATTCTTACGTTCTTTCTGTTCTCGCTGACTGTTTTTTTCAAAGTGCCGATAGCCTCTGTAAGGCTTGGATGCTTTCTGATCTCTGTGATCACCATTTACAAGCATGTGATCTGTTATCAGCAGGAACACTTAGAGGTGAAACTTTTCAGCCACTTTAACCTGATCCGGTGAGTATCCTTGTTCAAGGGCATCCTTTATCATGGCAAATTCACCGGGATAGATACAGTTCTTGAGACTCCCATCCGCCATTTTCTCAAGGATCTCATCATAGTCCATAAACACTGCTTCTTCCACTTCACTCTCCTGTAAAGTCAGCTTCTCTGCGTCTATCGGCTTTTCATATAGATAAACCGCACTGATCTCCTGATCCAGAAAAGGCTTTCCCCAGCACCGGGTCTTCAGATCTCCCAGATGATATCCGATAAATCTCAGGTCTTTCTCCTGTGCCTTGATTCCAAGCTCCTCGTAAAGCTCCCTTAAGGCCGATGGAATAAAGTCATCTCCTGCATGCACATGCCCTGCGGAGGAAATATCATAACATCCCGGATAGGAGTCCTTGTTTTTGCTTCTCTTTTGGAGCAGCACATCAATGCCGCCATCCTCCCGTCTTCTGATGACCCACATATGCACGGTTCTGTGAAAATCACCGTCACGATGCACCATAGTCCGCTCCTTCACATGACCTGAAGGGACACCGTTCTCATCGCAGATGTCAAACAGCTCCAGTTCCCTGCCGTTTAGCTGTGCCTGATACCAGGTTCCATCCTCATGATAGCAGAGCTTTAATGAAAAGAAAGGCTCATCCCTGTCAATCAGGTCAAAGAACAGCCTGTCTCCATCCCACAGATTTAGGTCGGAAACTTCACTTTTATCCACCCAGGCAAGAACGCCCTCATCACAGTCGGCAAGTGTTCCGGTAAAACCGTCTGCCGTATACAGACACATATACTCTGTCTGATATCCCTCACTTGCAAAAGTGACAATCCCACGGAACCGGTAATCGGTCAGTGTCAGTCCCGTCTCCTCCTTCACCTCTCTTAAGAGACAGTCCTCGGGGCTTTCCCCCTCTTCGGCATGACCGCCCACACCGACCCATTTTCCCTTGTTGATATCCTTCTCCTTGGAAACCCTGTGCAACATCAGATATTTTCCGTCCTTCTCAATGTAGCACAGAGTGGTCAGTTTACTTTTCATGACTATTTCAGTATTTCTCCCACGATTTTGTTTACAAGACCGCCGTCTGCTCTGCCCTTTACCTTAGGCATCAGCTCCTTCATAACCTTTCCTTTATCCTTGGCAGATGGTTCCGTAATACCAAGAGAAGAAAGCACTGCCTGGATTTCTGCTCTGATGGCATCCTCACTCATTTCCTCTGGTGCAAATTCCTGGTAAACAGCAAGTCTCTTTTCACAAGCTTCCTTAATATCTGCTCTGTCAGCCGGAGCAAGCTCCATGGTCTCCTTTGTCTGCTTGATTTCTTTCTTCACCACTTCAAATTCCTCTGCCTCGGTAAGGTCAGCCCTCTTATCGATGGCCTTGTTCTTCAATGCGGAAAGCAGCATGGACAGCGCATCCTTTCTGTCTTTTTCCTTGTTCTTCATAGCCGTCATCATCTGACTTCTCACTTCGTCGATCATACTCATAATTATTACTTCCTTTCCTTATCCTGATTTTTTCTTTCACTGCTGTATTTGATAATCAAAAGCTCCAGGCTCATGTTATCATTCATCTTTCCTGTCTTGATGGCTTCCTCCGCCTCCACACAGGCCTCCACTGCTTCCCTGAGTTCTTCCTTCGAGAACCGTCCGGACTGAGTCACATACTTCCCCGCAATAAAACCGGGAAGCCCTACCTTTTCACCGATTGCCTTGGCTGAAAAGCCTTTTCTTTGCAGCTCCTTGACCTGCATCAGCAGATTAAACTGTCTGGCCACCAGAAACAGAATTCTCATGGGCGGCTCCTTCAGCGCCAGAAGCTCATAATAAAGAGAAAGCGCCTGCTTCTGTTTTTTGTCCGCAATCGCACCTACCATATCAAAAATGTGACTGCTGAGCCGCCTGGTGCAGATCTCCTCAATATCATCAATTTCGATGGCATCTTTGTCAAGGCAGTAACAAAACAGTTTATCCGTTTCCTTCCTGATATTGTCCATATCGGTTCCGGTCATTTCCAGAAGATAGTTCAGAGCGGATGGAGATATGTTTTTTCCTTCCTTCTTTACCATGCCGAGGATCCATTTCTTTAGCGTTGTTTCATCCTGAACGGCAAATTCGGCGGCATATCCTTTTGACTGCAGTGTCTTGTACAGCTTGCTCCTTTTGTCAACCTCAGACTCCACAAAGAGAAAATAGGTGGTCTCAGCAGGCTGTGACAGATAGGCGGCAAGCTCCTCGCCACCGCTTTTAAAAAGACCGCTATTCTCCAGTATGATCAGTCTCCTCTCTGAAAAAAAAGGCATGGTCTCCGACAGATCAATGAGTTCTCCTATTACCACATCTTTTCCCTCATGGTAATAGTAATTCATGGTATCATCACCGATGATGGCCTCTTTAAGTCTGTCTCTGTACTGTTTTCGCAGGTATGCCTCCTCTCCATAGAGAAGATACATCTTTTTCAATTGTCCTGTCCTTAAATCCTCATTGATCCGCTGCATGGATAATCCTCTGTGTTTGTCACTGCTTTCGTCTCTGCTCTTGCAAAAAGACTTTTTCATTTCTTTTCTATAAAAGGATACCACGTTTATAAAAAAATTAAAATAAGATTTCTGTGATGCATCATTTCGGTCATGCATTATTTCCCGACTGCCTGCATACACTATTATCAGAGGGAGGTGTGTGTTTATGCTGGCATGGATTACACTCCTGATTCAGACATTGAAAAGAGCTAAATAAGTTGATATAAACTGTTTCTATAAGGGTGAACCTGCCTTTTGGAGTTATCTGTGCCCACAGTTTATGCGTGTCCATTGTATAGGTAGTAGTTTCAGCTTTTTTAACTGTAAAACTGTTATAGAAGGGTATATGAAGGCAGAAACGTTCGTTTATACCCTCGCAGGAAGTTTTTGAACAGCATTTTTAAATGTTTAACCGCTATAGAAGGGTATAAGAAGGCAGAAACGCTCGTTTATACCCTCGCAACATGTTTTTGATGCGCTTTGACTCTTATATACCCTTCTGCGCCAGTCCGTAACTTCAGTGCGGACAGTTTTAACCCTGCTTGTTCAAAAATTTTTGTACAAGTATAAAACCAGATCATCATCATTGCAGCAATCTGCATTTTGCGGGCAAACCTGTTCTCCATACCATACTCCGGTACCGTCAGGAATATAGCCGCGTTTCACATACATTCTTTGTGCACTTCCATATCCACCATGCAGACCAACTCCAAGGTAAACTGTATCAGAATATCCGGAAGCTATTTTTTCTGCTACGTCCATCAGAATACTGCCAATACCGTTTCTGCGATATTTTTCAAGTACGCCAAAGTCAACAATTTCAGGATAACCCTGATTGGCAAATGCTCCCCATTTTGAATCGGGATACACATTTATGTATCCTGCCACATTTCCTTTATATTCAACAACCAAAGAGATTGCAATCCCTTCCGATTGATGCCGTAATCTCATTTCATATTTTTCTGTAGTCTGATTCCATCCCTGCGCAATCTCCTCCTCTGTAATAATCCGAGCATCGCTCTGTACCATATCACGCACTAACAGTTCTTTATCCTCATAATATATCATTTTTATTTTTCTCCCACATATTCTATTTGCCCATGCATCAGGGTAACGCTTCCCAAAATTAAAGGTAAATACCATCAATTTCTGTAACACTTTATTAATCTGTGGTGATACCAGATCATGATGGGCAAAGGAAACATAATACCGCCACACATAGGAATCACACACCAAATTGTGTCGCCCACGATTGCTCCTATTCCATAGGAAACCATGATGATCATTCCATAAAACAGCCACATCAATCCATGCTTTTTGTTCCATGCTCCCACATCGGATATTTCGTCTTCTCCGGGTGGCTTTTCTCCGGAGTAGAATCCCACCGGCTTTTTGCTTTTCAATTGAGAAATTCCAATTCCCATCAT
>JAGAQU010000112.1 GCA_017622575.1 Lachnospiraceae bacterium | reverse complement strand
GTCCTCTGTGCCCTGCCACGTATATCTTGTCTTCCTTATTCAACATTTCTTTGTCCTCTCTTTGTTTATATATTCAGCGAAAGCCCGGTTCCGGTACTTTTGCTGTTATGAATCGGAATGTATCACATCTTTAAAACCGTCTTTTATGGTATCGCCAAGGAAGATATCCTCCGCTTTTACAGGCGAAGCCGGGAAATCCGCATACCCGGTCCGATCTCCCTCCTTCGGATAATAAAAAGTGTATCCGTGCAGTTCATAAGGAACCGTCTCGAAATTCTCATAATCCTTCTGTAAAACCAGATACTCTGCTGTCCCGCTCCTTGCCGTTTCCACTGCAAAGTTTCCCGCTTTATAAATTCCAATAAGGAGCAAAAGGATCAGGCCTATCTTATGTCGGTCGAGATAAGGTGTGACCTTCAGGTAAAGAAATCCCCAGGTGAGTCCCGGAAACAGCCACAGATATACACATCCGTATCTGATAAGCGGTGCGCTGGTAAGCCAGAAAAGGAAACAGACTCCCATGGTTCCCATCACAAGAAGATATTCCGCCATCTCCCTTTTTCTCTTTTTTATTCCGTATACGGCAAAACCTGTAAACAGCAGAAAACCCAAAAATGCCAGAATCAGAAATACCAGATTCACGGGATCCAACGCAGCTGCCCAATCCTGAAACCATACGGTAATTGGCTCCTCATACCTTGTCACATCGGAATAACCTCTTCCGAATACCTGAATTTCCTTAGAATCGTAATCTGCCATTCCCTTCGGAATTTTGAAGGGAACATCAAATAAATCGACAAAAGTAAAGGGATACAAAAGCCATCCCGATAATATCACATTTCTGATCAGAAAAGGAAGCAATGTCAGAACTCCTGCCCCCATGTATAGAAGAATTTCCTTTCCTCTCTTCTCCCGGATCATCTGAACTGCCGGCTTTAAGGTGAGCAGCAAAATCAGTGCACCGGAGAGCTTGAAGGTAACCACGCAGACTCCCATGATACACAAAAGGCCGTAGGGCACATAGGATTTCTCTCCCTCTTCCAACAGATCCAGCCACCTGATTACAATATAAAAGACACACAGTACCATAAAATAATCGGAGGCCGGCGAGATCATCTCATCGAAGATGATCAGTAGATAGTAAATTCCAAGCACACGGGCAAAGTCCGAAAGCTTCAGCTTTTTTTCCCTGTTCTTCGAAAAAGCTTCCCCGCAGGTCAGTGCCAGCAAAAATGCTAAAAAACCGGCACAGCAATGAAAGGACTGTCCGGAAAGAAAAGAAAAGCTGTACAGTGCAGACAGACAGAAAGCTGCGCTGTTGTAAGCCAGTCTGCTGTGCAGATTGCCAAGCCCCTTTACGGCGCCTATTTCCTCGATCCACCGGATGCTCTGGGCATGATACAGCCCCGTATCGTAGTGGATGATTCCGGTGGAGGTACCGTAGGCAAAAAGCAGGAACAATAACAGGACTACCCCTGCTTTCACAGGGGTAATGGTAAGTCGCATCGTATGAAGCTTGTCTGAAAAATCCCGAAAGAACACGCAGACACAAATGCCGCAGATGATCAGAAGAATCAGGTTCGCAAGAAGCCCCACCTTATAAAAGATACTGAAAAACTGGGCATATACCGTTACAGTCACAATACCTGCATATAGATAGCTGCTCTCTCTTCTGATCCGGTACCCCCGTTTCAGGGCAAGGATCTTAAGTACCGTATATCCTGTAACATAACAGGTAATGATCATATAAATCCATATAAGTAATACTGATACCATGCATTTAATGCCTCTTTAGCACCGTTACTTGTTCTCTTTCCTGTTCTTATATTCTTCACAGCTGATACCTGCAATCTCTCTAAGGTCAGCATCCATCATCATGCTCACAAGGCCTTTAAAGTCCACATCTCTCTTCCAGCCGAGAGCCTTCTCCGCTTTCGCTGAATTTCCCCAGAGGAATTCCACCTCTGCAGGGCGGTAAAATTCGGGATTCACATCTACGAGGAGCTTTCCTGTCTCACTGTCATATCCCTTTTCGTTCACGCCGGTTCCTTCCCATCTGACGGTAATACCAAGCTCACGAAATGCCGCCTCCACAAATTCTCTGACGGTATGGGTCTCATTGGTGGCAAGAACGTAGTCTCCCGGCTTGTCCTGCTGCAGCATCAGCCACATACCCTTTACATAGTCTCCCGCAAAGCCCCAGTCGCGCTTGGCATTCATATTTCCGAGAGAGAGCTTCTCCTGCTTTCCGGCAATGATATTGGCAATGGCAAGGGTGATCTTTCTGGTCACGAAGTTTTCGCCACGTCTCGGAGATTCATGATTGAAAAGAATACCATTACAGGTAAACATATTGTAGGATTCCCTGTAGTTTACAGTAATCCAGTAGGAATACAGCTTGGCAACTCCGTAAGGGCTCTTGGGATAAAAGGGAGTTGCTTCACTCTGGG
Organism: Lachnospiraceae bacterium; assembly: GCA_017622575.1. Taxonomy (GTDB): domain Bacteria; phylum Bacillota; class Clostridia; order Lachnospirales; family Lachnospiraceae; genus Suilimivivens. The sequence goes on along the minus strand of JAGAQU010000112.1, from coordinate 32,147 downwards.
GAGCCGTCTCCGGGAGTCCTCCGAAAAGCTCTGAGGTGGAAGCCTGATAATAACGGCAGTTGCCACCGTTTACACGAAGAGCCTCCAGAAGCTTTAAGGTGCTCACACCTGTTGCCTCCGCTGTATACTCCGGCACCTCGAAAGATACCCCTACATGGGACTGGGCAGCAAGATTGTAAACCTCTGTAGGCCTGATCTCTGCGATCAGTCTCATCAGATTGCTGGAATCTGTGGTATCTGCATAGTGCAGGAAAAATTTTACTTTATTGTAATCGGAATTGATAATATGATCGATACGGGATGTATTGCTGATGCTGTGTCTGCGGATCAGTCCGTGTACCTCATATCCCTTCTCCAACAGGAATTCCGCAAGATAAGAACCATCCTGTCCTGTAATACCTGTAATCAACGCTATGTTCTGCATAATGATCTCCTTTTGTTATCCGTTATTATACTGTTTCTCTCTCTATAATAATTTAAATATGGCTTTCTGTCAAAAATATTATGGCATACATACCATGACTGCGATCAGAATTCCCAATATGGCACCTGCCAGAACCTGAAGCGGAGTATGTCCCACAAATTCCTTCAGCTTCTCCTCGGGACTCATCTTTTTGCCCATATTGGTAAATACCTCCAGCATTTCATTGATCACCTTCGCCTGAATTCCTGTTTCCCTGCGCACACCCATGGCGTCATGCATGACGATGATAGCCAAAATAACAGCGATTGCAAATTCAAAGCTGCCTCCACCATATTCCATTCCCGTTGCCGTTGCAAGCGCACATACCGTTGCGGAATGGGAACTCGGCATTCCGCCACTTCCGATCATTCTCTCTGCCACAAATTGCTTGGTAAGAAACATATGAATGATGGTCTTAAGAACCTGTGCAATAAACCAGCCCAGAACGGCTGATACAAAAATCCTGTTATGAACCAGCTCCTGTAAAAAACTCATGTTGCTTCCTTCTCTTCTCCTATAAAGTCTTCATGTATGTCTCAATGGCATCGTGCCAGTCCGCAAATCGATAATCATCGGTCAGCTTCAGCATATAATTTTCCAGAATGGAATATGCCGGGCGCGGTGCAGGAGCATTATATTCCTCTGTAGTAATCCCCTCAACCTGTGTGGTCTTTCCTGCCAGTCTGAAAATTTCTTTTGCAAAGTCTGCCCAGCTGCAGCTTCCTTCACAGGTAGCATGAAACAAACCGTAATTTTCCGTAAAGAGAAGATGGGCGATGACGCCTGCCAGCTCTTTTGTACTGGTTGGGCTTCCGAACTGATCATTGACAACTCGCACCTTTTCATTTGTTTCCGATAAACGGAGCATGGTCTTCACAAAGTTTTTGCCCTCTCCATATAACCATGCCGTTCTGAAGATAAAATAATGATCCGCAAAATCTTTTACCATATTCTCACCCGCCAGCTTGGTTGCGCCGTAGGCGCCCTGGGGATTGGGTTTATCAAACTCAATATATGGCTTTGCAGATTTGCCGTCAAATACATAATCTGTGGAAACATGGATCATCTTGGCACCGGTCTCCGTGGCAGCAATACTTAAGTTTCTGGGACCGATGGCATTGATACGGTAAGCGTTATCCCAGTCCGTCTCACAGGCATCCACCGCCGTGTGGGCCGCACAATTGATGATTGCATAGGGCTTTACCTCTCTTGCCAGTTCCATTACCTTATCTATGCTGGTGATATCAAGCTCTCCCACATCGGTATTAACAAATTCAATTTCACTATTGCCGGCAAGCTCCTTGTTGATGGCGCGTCCCAGCTGGCCGTTACAGCCTGTTACAATTATCTTTTTCATGACATGTCCTTTCATATAAATCTTTCATCTTATATGCATTCAATACGTATAGTTTACCCTTATTTTTGAATTTGTACAAGTGTATGTATTGTCTGTAACATTTTTTTAATATTTTTGTATAAGTTTTTACACATTTTTCTAGTGACGATACATTTTATCTGTGTTATAATGACAGTTGTGTGGCATTTTGTATACAAGCTGCCATTTAATAATGAAAGTGAGGAAATATTGATGAAAAGATTACAAGTGCTTTTTCTTGTAGCCTTATCTTCATCTCTTTTATTGTTTGGCTGCGGTAAAAAAGAAGAAGAAACCGCAACACAGCCTATTGTGGAACCCATCGTGGAGGCACAGCCCCAGGAGGAAGAGGAAACAGAATCCACAGATGAGGCTGAAGGAGAAGAAGATCCGGATACTCCCCCGGCAGAAGGCATGGTCAAGAGCCGCTTAACAAATGAATGGGTGGATGAAGAGGTTGCAAAGACCCGTCCCGTTGCCATTATGGTTCCCAATTCCAAGACAGCAAGTCAGTATGGTCTGTCTGAAGCTTCTATACTTTATGAATGTAATGTAGAGGGCAGCATGACCAGACTTATGGGTATCTGGGAGAATTGGAAAGACCTTGAAAAGGTTGGTAATATCAGAAGCTGTCGTGATTACTATTTATATTGGGCATTTGAGTGGGATGCCATTTATATTCACTACGGCGGACCTTTCTACATAGATGATCTGATTGCCAGAGATGACACCCAGAACATTAACTGTATTGATTACAGTAAGGTTTCCTACAGAGATACTGCAAAGAACTCTACAGATAATGCATTTACAGACGGTTCTCTGATCTCAGAAGCCATCAGTCATTACGGATATCCTACCGAATACAGGGAAGGCTACTCCGACGAGACACATTATCAGTTCGCAACCAATGCAGAGCCCAACACTTTGGAGCAGTACAGCGATGCCATCACAGCAGAAAAGATTGATATGTCACCTGCTTATCCTGTTACCAACTGCTATTTCATTTACAATGAAGAAACCGGTTTATATGACAGATATCAGCATCTTTCCGGTGACAGCGATGGTCCTCACATTGATCTTGCCAACAACAAGCAGCTGTCCTTTAAGAACATTTTAGTTCAAAATACTTATTTCGAAGTCAGAGACCAGAAGGGATATCTCTCCTTCCAGTGTCATGATACCACAAGAGATGGATGGTTCTTCACAAATGGCAAAGGTATTCATGTAAACTGGGAAAAGACATCAGACTACGGTGCTACCAGATATTATGATGATGACGGAAATGAGATCAAATTAAATACCGGTAAGACTATGGTATGTATTCTCGAAGATGGCGATACCTTCAATGTTGATGATAAATCCATTGAATCAAATTAATGCCAAATGATGACATGTTTTGTTATTTATCTTATTGAATCAAAAAAACAGCGTTGCATCCGCAACGCTGTTTCTTATTATTCTCCCAATCCGCTTTCAATTGCATTTACAATGGTCTCCAAAGCCTGAACCTCATCTTCACCTTCACAGATAAATTCAATTTCATCTCCACATTTCACGCAGGCACCAAGAACACTCAAAACGCTCTTGGCATTTGCCGTACTGCCTCTAAATGTAAAGGTTATTAATGATTTAAACTGCATGGCCTCTTTGCACAAAATTCCTGCTGGCCTCAAATGTAACCCGGTAGGATTCTTAATGACCACCTTCTGGCTTACCATTCTATAACTCCCTCCAATTCATTTACTGCCTGATTCTCCAGTAACTCTGATTTCAGTATAACATTTCCCCTATGGTTATACAAGTTGTTCTTAAGTACTACTGTAATCTTCAATCTACAACATAATATTCTGAATCAGCTCCGCCAATTGTTTTGCCTCTTTTTCAATCATCTGCTGATCTTTACCTTCAATCATAACCCGTACCAAAGGTTCTGTTCCGGAAGGACGAATCAGCACTCTGCCTTCTCCCGCAAATTTATCCGTGAGCTTTTCTATAGCATCTGCAATTTCAGGATATTCCATGTATTTTTCTTTCTTATGATTCGGAACCTTGGCATTGACAAGAGCCTGGGGAAGTACTTCCATAACCGATGCAAGCTCTGACAAAGGCTTTCCTGTCTCTACCATAACCTGTAATAAATGCAGGGCGCTGAGGAGTCCGTCACCGGTGGTATTCTCCTTCAAAAAGATGATATGACCGGACTGTTCTCCTCCCAGACTGGCACCGATTTCTTTCATGTGCTCAAGCACATAGCGATCACCCACCTTAGTCTGGTCAACCCTGATTCCGTTTTTTTCAGCCATCAGGAAAAATCCAAGGTTACTCATGACAGTGGCAACTATCGTATCACCGGTAAGCTCACCTTTTTCTTTCATATGATTTCCCACAATAGCCATGATCTGATCACCGTCAATCACATTTCCCAGTTCATCCACCGCCATAAGTCTGTCTGCATCACCGTCAAAAGCCAGACCCACATTGGCCTTTTCATAAACAACTCTGGCACGGATCTCTTCCATATGAGTAGAGCCACAGTTGGCATTGATATTGGTTCCGTCCGGCATATTATGGATTGCCACCACATTACCGCCAAGCTCCTTTAATGCTTCCACCGACGTATAGAAGGATGCTCCCTCCGCGCAGTCCACCACAATCTTTAAATGAGACAAATCAACATTGACCGACTGGATGGAATGATTGATATATTCTTCTCTTGCATCCGTACGATATTTGATCTTTCCTACATTCGCTCCAATAGGAAATTTGATGCCGTTCATACCGCTTTTGATCAGCGCTTCAATCTCATCCTCCAGCGCGTCAGGAAGCTTGTATCCGTTGCCATCAAAAAACTTGATACCGTTAAATTCCACAGGATTGTGAGACGCAGAAATAACTACTCCGGCATCCACCTTATATTTTCTTGTAAGATAAGCAACTGCCGGTGTCGGAATCACTCCGACATATACTGCATTCGCTCCAACGGAGCAGATACCTGACATCAATGCATTTGCCAGCATATCACCGGAAATACGGGTATCACATCCTACCATGATCGTAGGCTTATGTTCATTTTCCTTTGTAAGCACATAAGCGCCTGCCTGACCAAGCTGCATTGCAAGAAGCGGCGTCAGTTCATCATTGGCAACTCCTCTTACTCCGTCTGTCCCGAATAATCTACCCATTTTCTTAATCCTCCAACTTTGATAAGTGCATTGTCACCTTTACAGGTTCTGTTATTGTCACATCATCAGGCAATCCAAAATCAATTTCAACCTGATAATACCCTTCTAAGAGCTCTGTCATGTTCTCATCTTTCATCCATTCACTGACATCAACATAACCCCGCATATCCGCACCGCGAAGTCCGGAAACATCCGTGGAAAGTCCACGCACTTCTATCAACACGTTATCCTCAAATTCAGGAATGGTTGCCCTGTATCCGTCAGGTACATTGATTACCTCGATCCTGCTCCCTTGAATTTCCAGTTCTTTGGTAACTTCAGACTCTATGTCAACCGTTACCGTTATTCTGCTCTGAGAAGCATCCGCAAGGAACACGTTGTCAGGCAGATAATTCCGAATATCAATTTCAGTTGTATAATCTTCGGTACAATCAGAAATATCAACTGCCTCCGCAGGAATCTCAATGGCATTAATATTTTTGATAGCATTCTCCTTGCCGGCAATCACAATGCTTGTTATGCTTCCTTCCGGTTCTCCTGCCATTCTGTAACCGTAAGCCGGCGTTCCTGTAGTACTGAAGTAAACAGGCACTTCCGACGTTCTGTAAATACTCACCTTGACACCTACAGTCTTAATATTCTGGGTGATCCGGCTGTCCTGAACCAGATTATCCTCACTGTCATATAATTTGATTTCCGCATTGTCAGCAATATCGCTGGTAAATCCGGTTACAGGTACATCAACAGATGCTTTCACCACCTGATCGATCACCGATTCCGGTCCCGATATTCTCACCAGATTCTGATTTGGCACAATATCACCAAGCAGATAGCCGTCTTCTACACTACCGGAAACAGTTGACTTAAGTGCCAACGTTTTGGTTTTCTTGTTTTCAATATTTAATTTTACGGTATCATTACTGCCCTTGATTCTCTCAATGTCGCTATTATACAGATTCGTGGACAATTTAATGCTGATCGTATCAAGACTGCTCAGTTCACTTACATCCGCCGTTGCAATGATATTGGATGCACTGAGACTGCTGATCACAGATCTGGGAGCCCACACCGTCACCTTGTCAATTACGGCTGTGTTATCCAGAACTTCGTATACCTGCCCGGTATCCGTGATCAATTCCGTATTCAGCAGTTTAACAGGAATATTGCTAAAAGAACGGTCGATCGTGGGATCGTTCATATTATTGACGGCCATCCAAAGCAGGAACGAGAAAAACAGGGATGCTACTTTGAGGCCCATATTTGCTGTAATCTTATTTTTCACCTTTAGACCATCCCTTCCACACAATACGCTTTCTGGTTTCTTCCTCCGGCTTATTCTGTATTAATTTCAATTTCTCTTTGAGGCGTTCCGCATCCAGATTTCTGTCCAGTTTTCCCTTATAAGCTACACTTATTTTCCCCGTTTCCTCAGAAACAATAACCGTCATGGAATCGGTTGCCTCAGAAATTCCCACTCCGGCCCGATGTCTGGTGCCAAGCTCTTTACTCAGTGCCATATTGTCCGACAGCGGAAGATAACAGGTTGCAGAAGTGATTCTGTTTCCCCGCACAATAACAGCGCCATCATGAAGTGGCGTATTTTTTTCAAAAATATTTATAATAAGCTGACTGGTCACAATACCGTCTACCTCAATACCGGTTCTCTCATATTCAGACAGGGACTGATTCTGTTCAACAACAATAAGAGCACCGGTTTTCACCTTGCCCATTTCCATGCATGCTTTTACTATTTCATTAATAGTCTTGTCTGAAAATCTTCCTTCTTCCAATGATCTGTTCGTATCAAAGGGAACAATGGAACTAATAATGTTTTTTCGTCCCAGCTCCTCAAGTGCTTTTCTAAGTTCCGGCTGCAATATAACTACTACAGCCGTCACCGCCACACCGAATGCGTTCTGTGCAATCCACAATATAGTGTTCATCTCAAAAAAGGCAGCTACCAGAATAAAACCGGCAATCACCATAAATCCCTTAAGCAGTGACCATGCTCTTGTATTCTTGATCCACACCAGAATATGATATACGAGAAAAGTGATCAGAAGTATTTCCACGCAGTCTACCCATCTGATACTTCTTGGTATACGCGCCAGATATGTTTCTATAAATTCATTAAATTGAGACATTTACGTTCCCTCATTACCAATAATTTACATTTCTATTTCCTTGCCTGTGTCGAAACCGGTCTCTTTTTTAATGTATTGATCTTTTTCACTGTTCTGGAAGGTGTGGCAACCGTTATCTTGGGGACTGCCTTTACATAATAGTAATACTCATCATCCTCAAACTGAACGGATTCCGTCCTGCTGTAATCCACATGGAACGCAAAGAATTCCACTATCTTTGCCACCAGGACCGCGAATACAGTTCCGACAATCAACCCTAAAATAGAGACATTTGTATCAAAAATGAGATCACCGATCAGAAGAATCATAATATCCGCAAGAGCACCTGCAATAATGGCTATTGTCCAGGCATAATCAATGGACAGCCTTCTGATGAGATAAACCAATATAATCGTAACGGCAAAAGCCGCTATTGTTAATATCATAGCCTTATTGTTAAGAAATCCATCAATCACAAAGCGAAATCTGGTCGCCATATCTTCGGTTTCCATGGCTGACAGCGTATTAGCGCCATCTGCAATATAGTTGATCAGATAGGAAACGATCACTCCGCATCCTACAGAGACCACCGATGCCGGCGTACCAACAAGCCCCATAACCAGCGGCATTACATACGGAATACCCAGCACGAAACTCATGGGAGTCAGAAGAACGACAATCGTATCCTTTGGGGAAAAGCGGAAATAGAGCAAAAACAGAACCAAAAATACCACAAGAGTTATTACCGCACATTCCAGCGATAAGGCATACATATGCAGCACAGTAAATAATGCCGCCACAAAAATAATAAAGTTCATTGGCATAAATGAACACATCAGAGAAACAATCAGCACAACAGAAATATTATCCAGCCTTTGCATGTAGCCGATCTTTCCATTGATCATCATCAGTGCTGTCAAAGCAAGCACAAGTTTCAAAAGCGGTTTCAAATATACCTCATATTTTGAAATAAATTTCTTAATATACTGTTTTGCAACAAGTAAAGTCGTCATATCATCTTCCTCATTATTCTTTATCTGCATACATACCGGCCAGTTTTCTCAAATTGGCATAATATACTCTCAGATTCTTTTTCGCTTTATTGTATCTGTTTGCATAAATCACATACGATATGACACCGTATGCACCAACCACACACAAGTATAATATTATGATGGTTTTTCCGTATGACAAAAGATCCATTTTGTAGATATCCTGTATCAATGTTTCAAAATTATAAAAAACATAAACCGCAAATACCGCGAAAAAGGAAACGGTTGCAGCAATAACAGATTTCAAAATCTGAAATCCTATATAGTCACCCCGGAAATAATTCAGAATATTGATGTCCTTCTTCCCTTTACCTGATTCATAAGATGCCAGCTTTGTCATCAGTATGACTTTTTCTTCTTTGATCATAATGCTTTCCTTTCGATATCTGTCATTCTACAGGAATCTCATTCTGTTGCCGTCACTCTTTGTCTCCCTGTGGGCAGGCTCTTTCACCGACGTCTTATTTAATCCCATGGCATCCCTAAATCCATTGGTCATTTCAGCTTTGCATTTGTCACAGAATCGCCCGGAACGGATCATGGTTCCGCAGCCCTCACAGGCGATCTTAATCGGTGAATCATCGGCAAACTGCAGACGCTCCTCACGAATCCACTGATGAATCTGTCCCGGTTCCACATCACATTCCTCTGATACTTCCAAAATATCAGCTCCCCGATGCTCGTCAATATATTTTTTTACTTCCTGAAATTTTTCTTCCCTTGCTTCTCTGCAGCGCGGACAAATAACAGGTCCTACCACATAATTAAATATTTTTCCGCACATTTTACAATTTCTTACATTCATATACTCACCCCATTTTATATTCCACGTCCTACTGCCAATGCCACATAATACACTTTCTGTATTCCTGATGTCATAAGCAGCTTTGCCATGTCATCGACTGTACTCCCCGTAGTATAGATATCATCTATAATTACAATCGTACTTAATTTTACATCATTTTGGCAGATTTTGAAAGCCTTTTTCAAATTATTTTGCCGTTCCTGTGTGGTAAGATCCTTCTGTGGTTTTGTTTTCTTTTTTCTGATTATAAGTTTCCTGTTTACCGGTATTCCGGAATGTTTTGAAAGCTCTGCTGCCAAAAGCTCTGCCTGATTATATCCTCTTTTTCTCTTCCGTGATGCATGAATCGGCACCGGCACCAGCGCATCCGGTCTGACAGCATGCAGCCAAAAGCCATACCTGTCATAGAGATCTTTCGCATAAAATCCGGCATATTCCTGCCTTCCCATGTACTTAAATCTGAAAATGGAATCCGCCATACTCCCATAATCATAAAGAGCCTTTCCCTGAAGATAAAAATGTTTTCTTCTCAGGCAGTCATTGCAATATTCCTGCTGCGGCTCATTTAACTGCTTACCACATTTCATACAGAACGGAGCCTTAATGTATTGAATCTGAGGTTTACATTTCAGACATACTCCCTGTCCGAGACGGTCCACCGGTCTGTCACAGACTGCACATCTTCTGGGAAAGATCAGATCCGAAATCGCTTCAAATGCACGCCGGGATTTTTCTTTCCATCTATTCATCAAAATTCCCCTCTATTTCTTTTATTCTGTCATTCAGTCCGGTATACCTTCTGTTTTCCTTTGCGTTATCTATCATTTCCTGTACTGTTTTACTGCTCCCCAAAATGGTCACGCATTTTTTTGCTCTTGTCACCGCAGTATACAAAAGATTTCTGTTAAAAAGCATTTTAGGACCCGAAAGCAGAGGCAGTATCACTGCCGGGTATTCACTTCCCTGAGACTTGTGTATGGTAATTGCATATGCCAGCTCTATTTCATCCAGCGTTGAAAAGGGATACTCTACCAGTCGGTGTTCATCGTATTCAACCGTGAGACTCTGTGCATTTTCATGGATTTCCTTTATGACACCCATGTCACCATTAAATATCCCCATACCCTTATCAATAGGAATACCGTATCGGCTTCTCACTTCCCAGGTAAGCTGATAATTATTTTTTATCTGCATTACTTTATCCCCTTCCCGGAAAAGTCTTTCCCCGGTCTGATGTTCCTTTTTGTCTGAGGACGGCGGATTTAAATATTTCTGAAGAATACCGTTTAAGGTTTCTACACCGAGGGCACCCTTTCGCATAGGAGTGAGCACCTGAATGTCGTAAGGACCGGCGTCCACGTAGGGCGGCAATTTTTCCCGTATCAGCTGAATCATATGTTTATAGATGACATTTGCGTCATTTCTTTCCAGTAAAAAAAAATCCCTGCTCTTATTATCAAAGGAAATCCTCTCACCGTCATTGATCTTATGCGCATTTACGACAATATCACTCTCTCCTGCCTGCCTGAAAATTTTTTCAAGCATAACCACCGGAAAGCAACCACTCTCAATCAGATCATGAAGTACCTGTCCCGGTCCTACACTTGGCAGCTGATTTCTGTCTCCAACCATAATCAGTCTCGTTCCCACACTGACTGCACTTAAAAGCGCCTCAAACAAATGAATATCGACCATAGACATTTCATCGATAATGATCACGTCTGCCTCTAATGGATTTTCTTCATTTCTCTCAAATTTAGCATTCAGACCTTCCTCCATCGCCCCATTCATCTCCAAAAGACGATGTATGGTTTTTGCTTCAAAGCCCGTAGCTTCCGTCATTCGCTTGGCAGCTCTCCCGGTAGGCGCCGCAAGCAAAATATCCAGACCTTCTGCCTCAAAAAAACGGATAATGGTATTGATGGTTGTTGTCTTTCCTGTACCCGGCCCTCCTGACAGAATCATCAAGCCATGACTGATACTGGTTTTCACAGCTTTACGCTGTAGTTCATCAAGGAAAAGACCCTGCCCCTCCTCCATAGCCGTAAGAGTTCTGTCCATCTTTTCTTCTTCCGACGGCAACAGATCATTTTCCATGGAGATATTGAGATCATGAAGCATTCTTGCGCATTTCAGTTCTGCATAGTAATAAGAAGTTGCATAAACACACTTTTCTGCACCCTTCAATTTAATGACAAGTTTCTTGTCCATAGCCAGATTTTGTATCTGGGGTTCTATGGCTTTTTCCGAAAGTCCAAGCAGCATCGCTGTTCTTTCAGCCAGTAGACCGAACGGAAGATAGGTATGTCCTTCCCCTGCCCCCTGCAACAGCACATACATGATTCCGCTCCTGATTCGATAATCGGAATCTGTATGTATTCCTATCTTTGACGCGATCTCATCTGCAATTTTGAAGCCAACTCCCGAAATGTCTTCTGCCAGACGATAGGGATTCTCCTTCATAATCCCATAGAGTCCCATTCCGTACCGGTCATATATCTTTACAGCAAGTGTATTGGAGATTCCATATTGCTGCAAAAACACAAAAGCTTCTCTCATGTCCCGCTTTTCTATCATCTGATCAGCAATCTCTCTGGCTTTTCTCTCACTGATACCCTTAATTTCAGAAAGCCTCTCCGGTTCCTCCTCTATGATGCGGAAGGTATCCTCCCGAAAAGCTTTGACAATTCTCTTTGCAAGAGCTTCCCCGATTCCTTTAATTGCACCGGAACTGAGATATCTCTCCATGCTGATTATGTCATCCGGAGGTACCACTCTGAAATTCTCCGCTTTCATCTGAAGGCCATACACGGGATGTTCCACATAATTCCCCTCAATTTCCAGTGTTTCTCCCGCTTCCACATTTTTAAAATAGCCGACACAAATCAGTTCCTCTTTTTCTTCCACGAAGGAAATCACTGCATAACCATTCTCTCTGTTCTGATAAATAATATGGTCAATATAACCTTTTACTTTTTCCATGTTTTTCCCTTTTAAACTTTCAATATAAAAAAGACTGCCTTAATAAGACGGTACCCCGTCTAATGTCAGCAGCCTGTCTGTTTTCATTTTTTCTACAGATTATAATTACGTTTCATCTGTTCATAGAGCATCTGCGCAATTCCAAGTCCCTGTTTTTCAGTGGAATCAGATGCCAGTTCCTGCAATGTATTATCCTTAAAATAATCCACCAAAGTACTATTTGGGTCGCTGTCTTCCTCCTTAAAGCAATCTACCGTCTTCTCCATTTCTTTAAATACCTGTTCCAAGAGATAAGATTCAAATTGTTTACAGGCATCCAGCAATTCCTCGTCCTGTGCTTTGGAATAATCCGTTTTATCCAGCGTTTCACTCAGCTTATCGGCTGATGTGTTTTGTGTTTTCATGTAATCTGTATATGCGCTGATACTGCTAATATCCATATTTATCCTTCCCTAGTGCTATCTCTTCAGATTGTTAGCCGTCTGCATCATTTCATCGGTCGTTGTGATTGCCTTGGAATTCATCTCATAAGCACGCTGAGCTACGATCAGATTCACCATTTCATCTGCCACCTGAACATTGGATCCTTCCAAATATCCCTGCACCATTCTGCTGGGTGTCACATTCCTGTTCGTCGCCTCATTTAAAGCCGCCCCGCTTGCCGCAGTAACTTCCCAAAGACTGTCACCTGTTCTCTTGAGACCACCGGGGTTATTAAACTGATACATTCCGATGGAGATACCAAGAGACTGTGCGTTATTATTGGCATCGGGATAACACACCGTTCCATCCTGACTGATCGTGATCTTGCTGGTAACATAACTGGAATTCAGAGTAATGGTACGGCCGGTAGAACTAAGCACGGGAAGTCCGTCCTGATTGGTAAGGATCATTCCGCCGCTGCCATTGGTAGCCCATGTAAAATCACCATTTCTTGTATAATATGTATTGCCATCGCTTCCCCTGATAGCGAAAAAGCCTTCTCCTTCAATGGCAAATGCCGTATCACTGTTGGAGGCCAAGAGGCTTCCCTGAGAAAAGCTGGAATTAATAGAAGAATTTCTGACACCCAGACCCACCTGGGAAGTAGTCGGCTTTGGGTCACCATTTGCTGTTGTAGTCGCTGTCTGCAGATTCTGATAGAGCAGTGATTTAAACTGTGCTGTCTGGGTCTTATAGCCGACTGTATTGACATTGGCAAGGTTATTTGCAATTGTATCAACATTTGTCTGCTGAGCATTCATTCCTGTTGCTGCAGACCATAAGCTTCTGACCATTTACCTTCCTCCTTATAACTTACCTAACTGATTGGCTGCAATGTCCAATGTGGAGTCAATGGTAGTAATCACCTTCTGGTTTGACTCATAAGCCCGCTGAACGGTAATCATATTTACCATTTCCGTTACCGCAGATACATTGGAAGTTTCCAGATATCCTGAATATACTTTCGCCAGAGGTTCTTTCGTCTCTGCTCCCTCTACCGGCTGATAATAATTTTCTCCATAATGTTCCAGATAATTATAATCTTCAAAATCAGTCACCTGAATGGTAGCCACTACCTTACCATCCTGTATGATCTGTCCGCTAGTATTGATTTGGGCCTCGAGAAGAGGATCAATCTTAATAGGATTTCCATCCTCGTCAAGAACCGCATCACCATCCTGCGTAACAAGATTTCCTTCCTCAGTTAAAGTAAAGTTACCGTCTCTCGTGTATTTTACCGACGACTCTCCATTTTTAGCGGTAAATTCCACAGCGAAAAAACCGGAATCGGTAAGTGCCAGGTCAAAGGTATTACCTGTGGTTTTCATAGGTCCCTGTGAGAAGTCTGTATACCCTTCCCCTATCTTTACACCGGGATTGTTAATACCGATCCTTTTTGCCAGATGAACGCCTTCCGAAGTATCCTTAATCTTATTCGCAAGAATGGAATCAAAGGACTGGCTGGTAGCGCCCTCCTTCTTATATCCATTTGTATTTACGTTTGCAAGATTGTTGGTCAGCACATCCATTCTGTGCTCCTGATTAATCATTCCAGTATATGCTGTGTAAAGTCCCTTTACCATATGAAAACCTTTCTTTTCCCGAGATTACTCTTCCCTGTAGCCTGCCAGGAATTCCACATACTTGCCCGTACCGATTGCAACGGCAGTCATGGGATCTTCGGCCGTCATGGTATTGATACCTGTCTTTTCACAGATCAGATCCTCAAGACCTCGAAGAAGGCTTCCACCACCGGTAAGCACAATTCCTCTGTCAGCAATATCTGCTGCCAGCTCCGGAGGAGTTTTCTCAAGTACACTGTGAATTGTTTCAATAATCTGTGCCGTAGCTTCTCGTAAAGCTTCCTCCGTTTCTTCGGAAGATACCGTCACCGTCTTTGGCAGACCGGTTACCAGATTACGGCCTCTCACATCCATATAATCCACTTCGGGACGTTTGAATGCTGTTCCTATTTTTATCTTGATATCTTCTGCGGTTCTTTCACCGATCAAAAGATTATGTTTCTTCCTCATATAACGGACGAGTGCTTCATCAAAGTCATCTCCCGCGATTTTAATGGAAGCGCTGACAACTGTTCCTCCGAGAGAGATAACAGCAATATCGGATGTTCCGCCCCCGATATCAACGATCATATTCCCACAAGGCTTGGAAATGTCAATTCCGGCTCCGATTGCAGCTGCAATGGGCTCCTCGATAATGGAAACTTCTCTCGCACCGGCCTGAAGGGTTGCATCCTCAACTGCCTTCTTTTCCACTTCGGTTACTCCACTTGGAACGCAGACGGCAATTCTTGGCTTTCTGAAAGCTTTTCTGCCAAGCGCCTTCTGAATGAAATATTTCATCATCTGCTCCGTAACCTTATAGTCAGAAATAACACCCTGTCGCAAAGGGCGGACAGCCATAATATTGCCGGGTGTCCTTCCCAGCATTAATCTTGCATCTTCTCCGATTGCCTTAATCTTATTCGTATCTCTATCGTAAGCTACAACAGAGGGCTCCTTTAAAACAACGCCTCTTCCTCTGATGTAAACCAAAATACTCGCGGTTCCCAAATCGATTCCGATATCTGTGTACTGCATAATGCGATACCCCTTTCTATACTTTGAACATATAGAGTTATTATAACTCATAAAAAAGCATTTTCAAAGGGATTTAATAAAATTTTAATATAAAAAAAGACGCAACTTTAAAAACGGTTCCTTCCGTTTCTCGTCCGCTGCGTCCATGCTTATTATTTTTATCGGTTCTTTTTCAGGTTTTCTTTATACCTTTCCAGCATTTTTTTCACATACTGTCCGGTATAGGATGCCGGGTCTTCGGCTACTTCTTCGGGCGTTCCCTTTGCGATAACCTGTCCGCCTTTATCTCCGCCTTCCGGTCCCATATCAATAATATAATCTGCTGTTTTGATCACATCAAGATTGTGTTCGATCACTACCACTGTATTGCCGTTATCCGTAAGTCTTTGCAGAATCTCCACCAGTTTGTGCACATCCGCAAAGTGAAGTCCGGTCGTAGGCTCATCCATAATATAGATTGTCTTGCCGGTACTGTGTTTGCTCAGTTCAGTAGCAAGCTTGATTCTCTGTGCTTCTCCTCCTGATAACGTGGTAGATGGTTGTCCCAGTTTAACATAGGAAAGTCCCACATCATTCAGCGTTTCGATTTTTCTTCTGATAGATGGAAGATTATCGAAGAACGGAACTGCCTCCTCCACTGTCATATCAAGTACATCATAAATATTTTTGCCCTTATATTTCACTTCCAGTGTTTCCCTGTTATATCGTTTTCCGCCGCAAACCTCACAGGGCACATAAACATCGGGAAGGAAGTGCATTTCTATCTTTATGATGCCGTCTCCGCCGCAGGCTTCACATCTGCCACCTTTTACATTAAAGCTGAAACGCCCCTTTTTGTAACCTTTTGCCTTGGCGTCCGGAGTGCTTGCAAACAGATCACGAATCTGATCGAATACACCGGTATAAGTTGCAGGATTGGAACGGGGTGTACGACCAATGGGCGACTGATCAATATCTATGACCTTATCCAGCTGTTCGATCCCTTTTATTTCTTTATGTTTGCCCGGAATGGTTCTTGCACGGTTCAGGCTTTTGGCGAGATGCTTATATAAAATCTCATTCACCAGAGAACTTTTTCCGGAACCGGAAACACCCGTCACACAGGTCATGACACCCAAAGGAATATCCACTGTAATATCCTTCAGATTGTTCTCCTTTGCACCCACTATCTTCAGCCATCCCGTAGGTTTCCTCCTCATTTCCGGCACTGGGATCTGCAGTCTGCCGCTTAGATATTGCCCCGTAATGGACTCCTTCACCTGCATAATCTCCTCGGCGGTACCCTGAGCTACCACCTGTCCGCCGTGGGAACCTGCCCCCGGGCCGATGTCCACCACATAATCCGCAGCCAGCATGGTATCCTCATCATGTTCTACCACAATGAGGCTGTTTCCCAGATCCCGAAGATTCTTCAAGGTATTAAGCAGCTTGTCATTGTCCTTCTGATGAAGTCCGATACTGGGCTCATCCAGAATATAACATACTCCCACAAGTCCGGATCCAATCTGGGTTGCAAGGCGGATACGCTGGGCTTCTCCTCCCGACAAAGAACCCGTCGCCCGGGAAAGCGACAAATAATCAAGTCCCACATCAACCAGGAATCCGACTCTTGCGCGGATTTCCTTTAAAACCTGTTCCCCGATCATCTGCTGCTGTTTCGACAGCTTCATATTTTGCAGGAACTCACTCAAATTTCTCACAGACATCGAAGTGATCTCAAAAATGTTCTTATCACATACCGTTACGGCAAGGGATTCCCTCTTAAGACGCATACCCTTACACTCTTCACAGGGTGTGATCCTCATAAATGTTTCATATTCCTGTTTCATAATATCCGAGGATGTCTCACGATACTTCCTTTCCACATTTTTCACAATACCCTCGAAGGTGACAGGATAGACTCCCTCTCCTCTCTGTCCCACATAGTGGACTTTAACTTCCTGAAAGCCGCCATAGATAAGCATATGCTGAATGTCATCGGGCAGCTCTTCGAAAGGCGTGTCAAGGCTGAACTTATAGGTGGCAGAAAGTGCCTGCAAAATAGCATTGGTAAAGCTTCCCTTATCGGTACAGGATTGCCATCCCATGACCTGAATTGCTCCGTCATTGATGCTGAGACGTTTATCCGGAATCATAAGTTCGGGATCAAATTTCATCTTATAGCCAAGCCCGAAACATACCGGGCAGGCACCGAAAGGATTGTTGAAGGAAAAACTTCTCGGTTCGATCTCACTGATACTGATTCCGCAGTCAGGACAGGAAAAACTCTGACTGAACATAACCGCTTCGCCTCCGATGACATCTACCAGAACAAGTCCCTCCGTCAATGCCAGCACACTCTCAATGGAATCTGTCAGTCTCCTTTCTATTCCCGGTTTGACCACCAGCCTGTCCACCACAATCTCAATATTATGCTTGATATTTTTGTCCAGCTTGATTTCTTCCGAGAGCTCATACATATTTCCATCGATGCGAACGCGGACATAGCCGCTTCTCTTTGCCCGATCAAAAACTTTGGCGTGTTCACCTTTTTTTCCGCGTACCACGGGTGCCAGCAGCTGAATTTTACTTCCCTCCGGTAATTCCATGATCTGGTCCACCATCTGATCCACGCTCTGTTTTTTGATTTCTTTTCCGCAATTAGGGCAATGGGGAATACCGATTCTGGCATACAGCAGCCTGAAATAATCATAAATCTCCGTTACCGTTCCTACCGTAGATCTGGGATTTCTGTTCGTTGATTTCTGATCAATGGAAATGGCAGGGGACAATCCCTCAATTTTTTCTACATTGGGCTTTTCCATCTGTCCAAGGAATTGTCTCGCATAGGAAGACAGGGATTCCATGTACCTTCTCTGACCTTCCGCATAAATGGTATCAAAGGCAAGAGAAGACTTTCCTGAACCTGACAATCCGGTCAGTACCACCAATTCATTTCTCGGAATGTCAACATCTAAATTTTTTAAATTGTGCTCATTCGCTCCTCTGATCTTAATATATTCTCTGGGACGAATTCTCGGTTTTTCCACATGTTTATCTGCTAAACTCATTTTTTCTCCTCATCAAGCTCTCTGAGCTTTGTTTTTAATTCTACCATCTTATCGCGCAGCTCCGCTGCCGCCTCAAAGTTGAGATCCGCTGCCGCTTTCTTCATCTGCTTCTGAACCTTCTCAATGAGTTTCTCAAGTTCTTCCCTGTTCATGGATTCAGGATCCTTTTCAAATCTCATTTCTTCCTTCTCGATCACCTTGGAAATGCTGATCAGATCCCTTACTGCCTTTTTAATCGTTTGAGGCGTAATTCCATGTTCTTCGTTATATTTCTGCTGAATACGGCGTCTTCTTTCCGTCTCATCTATAGCGGCTCTCATAGAATCTGTCATAGTATCCGCATACATGATCACATGTCCCTCTGCATTTCTGGCAGCACGACCAATCGTCTGGATCAGCGATGTCTCCGAACGAAGAAATCCTTCTTTATCCGCATCCAGAATGGCAACCAGAGAAATTTCCGGTATGTCCAACCCTTCCCTGAGAAGATTGATCCCCACTAAAACATCAAACACATCAAGTCGCATATCCCTGATGATCTCAGCTCTTTCCAGGGTATCAATGTCAGAGTGAAGATATTTCACACGGATGCCTGCATCCTTCATGTAATCCGTCAGATCCTCAGCCATCCTCTTGGTCAGAGTAGTCACCAGCACTTTGTTATGTTTTGCCGTCTCCTTGTTTACTTCGCTGATCAGATCATCAATCTGTCCTTCCACGGGACGCACCGATATTTCGGGATCAAGAAGTCCCGTGGGGCGTATGATCTGTTCCGTGCGGAGCAGTTCATGCTCTTCCTCATAAGTGGAAGGTGTTGCGGATACAAACATCATCTGGTCGATATGCTGCTCAAATTCCTCGAAGCATAAAGGTCTGTTATCCAGCGCCGACGGAAGCCGGAATCCATAATCCACCAACGTTGTTTTGCGGGAGCGGTCACCCGTATACATAGCACCGATCTGGGGAATCGTCATGTGCGATTCATCTATGATGATCAGGTAGTCATCTCCAAAATAATCCATCAATGTATGAGGCATGGCACCCTCAGGCATACCGTTCAAATGCCTGGAATAATTTTCAATGCCGGAGCAAAAGCCGGTTTCTCTCAGCATTTCCACATCAAAATTTGTTCTCTCAGAAATTCTCTGGGCTTCCAGCAGCTTGTCCTCGCTTTTAAAATAGCGAATCCGCTCATCCAGTTCCTCCTCAATTGCTTTACAGGCCGCGTTGATCTTTTCCTGGGGAACAACATAATGAGAAGCCGGAAAGATTGCTACATGCTCCAAAATAGCATGGACCTGTCCCGTAAGCGGATCTGTCTCAGCAATCCTGTCTATTTCATCTCCGAAAAATTCCACTCGAATCAGATAATCTCCACCCTGGGCCGGATAAATTTCCACCACATCGCCCCGAACCCGAAAACATCCTCTGTCAAGATCCAAATCGTTCCTGTCATATTGAATATCGATCAGCTCTCGAATGACCTGATCTCTGTCCTTCACCATACCGGGGCGGAGAGAAACGATCATTTCCTTATAGTCGTCCGGGCTGCCCAGACCATAAATACAGGATACGCTGGCTACCACAACCACATCTCTTCTCTCGGAAAGAGAAGCCGTAGCAGAAAGCCGCAGCTTGTCAATCTCATCATTGATGGAGGAATCCTTGGCAATGTACGTATCGGAAGAAGGCACATAAGCCTCCGGCTGGTAATAATCATAGTAGGACACAAAATATTCTACCGCATTCTCCGGAAAAAATTCCTTGAATTCTCCGTAGAGCTGCCCTGCAAGTGTCTTGTTATGGGCAATAACCAGAGTGGGTTTATTCAAGGCAGCAATCACATTGGCCATGGTAAAAGTCTTACCGGAGCCGGTAACGCCAAGCAGCGTTTGAAACTGATTGCCCTTCTTAAAACCATCTACCAAATCTTTGATAGCCTGTGGCTGGTCACCCGTCGGCTGATAATCGGAATGTAAAACAAATCGTGCCTGTTTATCCAATTTATCCATAAAATGGCCTCCTGCAAACAATAGAAAGCACGCTCTGTAAGTCTTCTATTGTCATATATAAAGCGTGTACAGATTAGCTTTACCCATTATAGCACATCTATACACGCTTAGCAAACATTTGTTCTGATTATAATATCATTTTATTGATTGGTTGATCTCATGAAATTTTACCCTCCAGTATTTCTATTGCCTTCTCCACCTGATTATCGATTCCCTCTGCTTCATAAGCATCATAATCATATTCCAGTTCAATATCAGGCTCGATACCTGTCCCGTGAATATTTTTTCCGGAAGGAGTAAAATATGCGCTGACTGTCAGCTTGATCGCAGTACTGTCATCCAGCCTGATGATTCTCTGCACAATGCCTTTTCCGTAAGTTGTAGTGCCGATCAGAGTTCCTTTATTATAGTCCTTGATGGCACCTGCCAGTATTTCAGAGGCACTTGCCGAATACTGATTTACCAGAACCACCATAGGGATCTGGATCTCATGTGTACCGTCACAGGTGTATTCTGTTCGTTTCCCTGATTTTTCTTCCGTATAAACAATCAGTCCCTCCGGCAAAATCCTTCTTGCAATTTCCACCACTGCTGAAAGGTCTCCACCCGGATTGCTTCGAAGATCCAATATCAATGCTTTCATACCGGAAGCATTTAATTCTGCCATGGCTTCATTGAACTGATCTACTGTCACCGCATCGAATTCCCGGATTTGCAGATAACCGATGTTGTCGGTATCCTCCAGTATACCGCTGTACACTGTTTCCGTTTCAATCAGTTTACTCCTGACAATATCCTTCTCCAGAAAGTCCGGTTCATTCTCCCTATAGATCGTCAGATGAACTGTGGTATTTTCTTTTCCTTTTACAAGGGCAACCACTTTCGAAACGCTCAATCCCCTTGTTTCTTCTCCATCTACTTTATAGATAACGTCACCTTCCCGAAGCCCGGCTTCTTCTGCCGGTGTTCCCTCCATGACTCCGGCTATCATCGCCATATCCATCTCCTGATTTAAAGTGACGTAAGCTCCGATTCCGTAAGAAATTCCTTTCGAGCTGTTCAAAGCATCCTCCAGCTCTTCCTTGGTATAGTACTCGGAATAAGGATCGTTCAGTGCTTCCAGCATCCCTTTATAGATACCGTCCTGAATATCGCTTGTGGTGATCTCCTCACCGTAATAATATTCGTCAATCACGTCCTCTATGGTCTTCATCTTCTGAAAAGTATCCGTATTAATGACACTTTCGCTTCCGGACGCACTGGTTTGTGTACTGTGATTTTTTATGGAAATAAACGCATATCTTCCTATTACAATCACACAAACAGCCAAAATACTGAACAGGATTCCCAGCAGCAGTCCGCCGAGGAAGACCCGGGAACTGCTCTTTTTCTTTTCCTGAGATTCATTTTCCACTACAATCTCTCCAATCTGCTTAACAATCAGGCCATTTTGCCTGCACCATTATTTTCCAAGATAGCTCCATGGACTTACATAGCTTCCGTTCTTTCTCACACTGAAATGCAGGTGATTGCCCGTTGATCGTCCGGTACTTCCCACTGCTGCGATCTTCTGTCCTTTGGATACTTCCTGTCCCTTTGACACATAGAGTGCGGAAGCATGCATATAAATAGTATACAAGCTGTCACCGTGATCGATCATGATGTAATTTCCCATACTGTTGCTGTAGGCTGCTGCCACCACTGTTCCGTCATAAGCTGCCAGAATCGGGCTGCCGCCGGGAGCCGCCATGTCAATTCCGTTATGGAACTGCTGTACACCCAAAATCGGGTGAATTCTGGTGCCGTAATCATCGGAAATTCTTGTATAGGAAGGAGCCGGCCAGGTAAAGATTCCACCATCGTACCTCCTGCCCTGTTCTGCGGCAAGCTTTGCTTTTTCCTCTGCCACAGCTTTTTCAAGCGCTGCAATGGTTTCATTCTGTGCAGCAATATCCGCTTCATATTCCGCAATCGCCGCTTCTTTATTCTTAATGTCTGAAGAAACGGCATTAATCTCCTGTTCCTTTGCCGAAATCAGTTCATTTAAGGATGCTTCTTCGGCTTCAACACTTTTCTTAGCCTCCTCCAAAACATCTTTTTCCTCTTCCAGACTCTCCTTACAAAGTGCCACATACTCTGCCTGTGCCACATATTCATCCAACATCTTTCTGTCATAGGATGAGAGCATTTCAATATAGTCTGCCTTATTCAGCATGTCACCAAAATTGTCAGACCCGAAAAACAGTTCCAGATAAAGGGTGTCGCCTTTCTCATACATAAACTTAATGCGGGATTTCATGGCTTCATACTGGGCTTCCTGAACCGCAACAGCCTCTTCCAGTTCTTTCGTTTTGTCCTCGATCTCCTGTTCCTTTGTGGAGACCATTTCCTTCAGTTCCGCAATTTTAGCCTGAATATCCGCAAGATTTGCATCAAGCTCTGCAATATAGTTTGCCAGATCGCTCTTTGACGCTTCCAGCTGTTTTTTTAATTCCTTTACATTTGTCAATCCACTCTGCAGACTTTTCTTTTCTTCCTTTGCTTTTGCTATTTCAGCTTCCTTTTGCTTGATACTGTCATTGGTAAGCTCTGCGTGGGCTACTATTTGATATTTGTCACCCACGGCAAAAATAAGCAATAAACACAAAGATAAACAGAGTACTTTCTTCCATTTCTTCATCTTAAACTCTCAAATGCTTTCTAACAGTAATTATACTTCCCAGGAAACCGATTCCGATACCCATGATCAGCGATATAGGCAAAAGTTGTGAGAAAATGCTGTTCACAGATACAAAAGTAAGAATCTTCTGCAGCGTAGAAAACCTGCTCATAATATATTCGATCACCTGGTTATAAATTACATAAATGATGCCTATCGGTATCAATGCTCCGATTGTACCGATCAACATACCTTCGATCACGAAAGGTGCACGTACAAAAAAGTCGGTGGCACCGATATATTTCATGATCGTAATCTCTTCCTTGCGGACGGATATACCTATGGTGACCGTATTGCTGATCAGGAAAATGGAAACCGCAAACAAAATGGCAATAATACCTATGGAAACATAAGCAATCAAAGCATTTATTCCGCTCAATGATGCCGCCGTAATTTCCGATCGGTTAACCTCTCTGATCCCGTCCAGTCCCTCCAGAAAAGAAACAAGGGCAGGCTGCATGGAAACATCATTCATATAAATTTGATAGTTCGCCGAGTTTTCCAATGGATTTTCAGTAAACCCATCCGAATATTCTCCAAGATACTCTTCCTTAAAGCTCTCCCATGCCTCATCCGCCGATACAAAAACCTTCTTGGATACTTCCGGTCTCTTATCGATCTCCTCTCCGATCTCCCTGATTCTCTCATCACTGATGCCTTCATCAAAAAATACGGTAACCGACACACCTTCCTGCGCATTTTTTACAATACTCTGCACATTCATTAAAATTGAATAGAACAGACCAAACAGAAACAGGCATGCGCTGATGGTTGCAATGGATGCAAGTGAAAACCACTTGTTTCTGAAAATATTGATAATTCCCTGTTTGATGGTATAAAAAAATGTACTAATCCTCATCGTCTATATAACCACCTTTTTCCTCGTCACTTACAACGACACCTTTCTTCATTGTAATAACTCTTTTCTGCATCGCATTTACGATCTCACGATTATGGGTAACCACAAGAACCGTTGTTCCGTTTTCATTGATCTGTTCAAGAAGCTTCATAATTTCCCATGAGTTCTTGGGATCCAGATTACCGGTAGGTTCATCTGCCAGCAAAATACTGGGTCTGTTCACAAGCGCCCTCGCAATGGCAACTCTCTGCTGCTCCCCACCGGAAAGCTGTCTCGGTTTTGCTTTGTACTTTCCTGCAAGTCCTACCGTAGCCAGAATGCTGGGAACGTTTCGTTTAATCTCTTTTCCGGGCATCTGAATAATGCGCTGTGCAAAGGCAACGTTCTCATAAACATTTCGATCCTTCAAAAGACGGAAATCCTGAAATACAATGCCGAGGTTTCTTCTGAATTTGGGAATCTTGCGATGTCTGATTCTGATCAGATCGTATCCCATGACATTGATCTCTCCGGAAGTGGGAACCAGTTCACGCAGAAGAAGCTTTATCAAGGTGGATTTTCCTGAGCCGCTGTCTCCTACAATAAATACAAACTCTCCCTTTTTTATATGTAAATCCACACCGTTAAGTGCCGGGGCACCTGTTGCATATGCCTTACTCACATTATTCATGGTGATAATCTCATCACCGGATATATTTTTCTTTTTTCTACCTCTTAACTCTTTTGCCACCTTATTCCACCACCTGTATATTAATACTCAAAGCTTTCCATATAATTCATATACTTCACTACCATCAGAGCAATTCTGAAAGTAATGGCATCCTCAAATACCCGAAGGTCAAGACCCGTGCTTTTCTGCAGTTTATCCAGACGATACACCAGCGTATTTCTGTGAATAAACAGTTGTCTGGAAGTCTCAGAGACATTCAGGCTGTTCTCGAAAAATTTATTGATCGTTGTGATTGTCTCCTCATCAAAATCATCCGGGCTCTTTCCTCCGAAAATTTCCTTAATGAACATTTTGCAGAGAGGGATTGGAAGCTGGTAGATCAATCTGCCGATACCGAGTTCACTGTAAGCAATGATATTCCTTTCATCAAAGAAAATCTTTCCTACATCCAGAGCCATCTTGGCTTCCTTATAGGAACGGCTTACTTCCTTGATCTCCTTAACCACGATTCCGTAAGCAATATGAATGCCGGTCATCCCTTCTTTTGCCAGGAAATTTTCCATGGAGCCTGCTGCCTTTTCGATTTCCTTAGAGCTGTCTCCCTCTGAAAGATCCTTCACTACAATCACATTATTCTCATCAACTGCCGTGACAAAATCCTTGCTGTTACTTCCGAAATAAGGCCTCATCATTTCAAGGATATTGCTGTCCCTTCCATTGTCCGTCTCGATAATCATAACCACACGATTCACATCGGTCTGTATATGAAGCTTCTTCGCACGGCTGTAAATATCAATCAGAAGCAGATTATCCAGAAGGAGGTTTTTGATAAAATTATCCTTGTCAAAGCGCTCTTTGTAGGCAACCATCAGGCTCTGTATTTGGAATGCCGCCATCTTACCCACCATATAAACATCTTCACCTGTGCCTGCCGTGATAAGTACATATTCAAGCTGCTGCTCATCATAAATCTTAAAATACTGACATCCCTGTATCTCCTGGGAGTCTGCCGATGATTTTGCAAATTCAACCACCTCACTGCCGTTTACATTTATGTTGCCGGTAGCCGCCACTTCTTTGCCATCCGTGTCCATAACACAGAATTCTACTCTCGCAATTGACTTTAATCCCTCAATCGTGTTCTGCAATATCTGATTTGAAATCATTTCCCCACTCCTTTGATTGCACACTCCTATATACAGCTATGCAATTTTCACAATATAATTTACAGTCACACACATTCAATAAAAAAGCTACTTTTTCATTTTAAAGCAAATGCACAAATAAATCTACCTGTTTTTGCAGATTTTTTGTGAATTTTTTATGTTTTTATACAATTTTTTTCATTTTAGCCATTATACAACATAAACAAAAAAAATTATTCCCCAAAGTTGATTTTTTGTGCTATGATTGAGATGTAGAGAGAAAGGAGTGATATTATGAATATTCCTGAATTATCAACAGCTCTTTCCAATGTGAATCTTATGAACCAGGTAGGGACTGCTGTCCTCGGCAAGGCATTAGACGATTCCGAAGCAGCCGGCGCCAGCCTCATCAATATGATGGACCGCTCCATGGAATTATCCGTTAACCCGGCCGTCGGAAGCAACTTTGATATGTCTGTTTAAAGAGGTCACACATAAAACATTTGTATTACATAACTCCAAATAATAATTCCCAGACAGAGGATGATCGCCAGTATCAGTGGAACTGTTACCAGCTTATCCTCTTTCTTTTTTCTTTCTTTCCACAGACGCATCAGTACACCCTGTCTTCCTTCATGTCCGCTCATCCATATAAGCAGCGCCCAGGCAAGAGGCAGAGTAACTGCTGTGATTACAAGATAAGCAGCGAGCATCATCACTATCATTTCCGTATTGACCAGTTCCGCTGCTTCACTGTAGGCGGAAGTATTTACCTTCAGCATGGCATATGTCATGGCTACCTGACTGCTGTTGATCAGCGTATGGTAAATGACCGAGGACCAAAGACTGCCCGTAGCTTCCACAAGCAGCACCGCCATAATACCCATGACAAAGGCATATGCTGCCTGATTCAGATTCATGTGGAGCAGGGCAAACAAAGCAGCTGACAGAAGCATAGCCTTAAAGCCGCTTCCGGACTTCTTATATCCTCTGTAATAAATCCCCCGGCAAACCAGTTCCTCACAAAAAGGTGCAAAAATACCTGTTGAAAAAAGGAGAAGTAAAAACGGCATTTCTGCTACCTTTGCATCCTCCATTGCCGCCATCGCCTCATTCTTCACAAAGAGCTGAGAAAAAACATTAGCAAGGGTGATCACCGGCATACTGAACATGGTAAATGGAATAATTGTCAGCAGAGTGCCCGCCTTTATCTTCTTAAAATGAAAAAAACTTACCGGCTTTTCTTTCGAAAAAAGAAGGAAAAGCAAACCCGGAAGTACAATCACCGATTCGCAGAGCAAATTATTAAAAACAAGGTTTTCTATCCAGGCAGGAAACAAATAGGATGCCCCGAATATGACCCCGATATATAAAATGATAGTAATCAAGAATGACCTGTTTACCTTTTTACTGTTCATTTCCCGGCTTTCTCCTCATGTAACTTTTGAATACAATTCTCTTCTATTTTAATAATTCTCTGTTTATACAGATTTCCGGCTGCCCGTTTAAATTCATTTTTACTCATGCCGGTCTTTTCCCTGATCAGTTCCGGAGAAGATTTATCACCGACAGGAAGGCTTCCGCCTTCCTCTTCCAGCAGTGCAAGAAGCTTCTTTGCATCCTCACCGATCTGAATATATGCTTTCTCCCGAATGCTTAAGGACAACTTACCGTCCTCCTTCACCTCAGTCACTCTTGCTGTGATTCTGTCTCCCTCTTTCACATCTCCTGCCGGTTCTGTCCTCGGAATCAGGGCACTGTAACAATTGTCCACCGCCACAAACACGCCGAAATTCTTACTGATTTCATAGACAAAGCCTTCCACTCTGTCATCCTTATGGTAGGGACTGTCAGTTCTCAAATAATGGTAAACCTTCATGGTAGCACAAAGTCTCCCGCTCTTATCCACATAAAGTGACACCAGACACTGCTCTCCCGGTTTTACCGGTTTGGTCTGTTCTTTATAAGGAAGAAATAAATCTTTTTCAAGTCCCCAATTAAGGAATGCTCCTATTTTTCCCACCTGTTTTACGGTAAGAAGGGCAAGTCCTCCCACCTCAAGTACAGGCTCTCTTGTAGTTGAGATCAGTCTGTCCTCAGAATCTCTATACACAAATACGGTAAGGCTGTCATTTAACTGTATATCCTCCGGCACCTGCTTCATAGGAAGAAGAACCTTTTCCTCCCCCGCTTCTCTGCCGCCTATTCCCGCAGTATCAGCGAGATATACGCCAAAATCCACCTTTTTTATCACCGTCAGAATCTGTTTTTTCCCTAATTCTATCATTGTCTTCTCCGTTCTCCCATCTCTGATTTCTCTTTTATTCCTGCAGTTCCACGATGCAGCAGATTGCGTCTTCCTGGTCCTTTAGCGCTACCACGTAAGCGCCCGTTTCTGTCTTTCCGTAATAAGGCAGCAATGTATCATTCAAATAAACCTGTTTTTTATACTCTGCGCGAAGCTGTCTCACATGACATTCCTTTTCCAGACTGTCCATGGCAATTTTCACATATTGCCCATTGTTCACATGATGATTGGTATCTAGGTGATGAGGTCTTATTACGACCGCTTCCCCCGGCTGCATATTCTCAGGAAGTGTGATCTTCCTCGGTGCATATTCCATGGGAAGCTTTGTCTCGAGCACATATTTCTCCAGCATTTCAGCATTGGGCTTCACCGGTCTTCCGCTTTCCGTATCAATCAGGCTCCATATGGAATTGGCACAGGCTATCCCGTTCCCTTCCCCATCTTTCATCAAAAAATTACGGTACCCGATAAAGCCCTTAAAATCATAGGGCGCTGTTCCCAACGTAACTGTTTCCCCGAGCTCCGGATATCGTTCCACTACGATCTGCCAGGAGGACATGACCCATACCATGTGCTGCTTTTTTAAATAATTTACTCCCAATCCCAGATCCTCGGAATGGAAGGTGGAGCAGTCTTGAAAATGATCCAAAAGAGCTTCTATTTTTAGGTGGCCGGTCTCGTCCAGTTCACTGTATCTGATTCTTGTCTGATAGGTGTACATTGTTTGCCTTTCTTATTCAAAATTAATTTATTTTATTCATTATTGTAGCATATTCATGAAAAATCAATTTATGGCTCATTTACGCAGAGCACAAAATCGCCATCACTTGATTTTCCATTGGATAATTGATTACAGTAATTGCAAAAGCATGTTTGATTAAGAGTATAACACGAACGGGTAGGAGTTGCAAAGTAACAGGTTCATCGTATAATATATTTTTATACAAAGGATAAAGGGGACGGGGAGATTGAAAGAGCGAAATCAAAATCTGGATCTGATCAAGTGTATTGCCTGTTTGGGAGTTGTGGGGCTTCACAGTGTAGGGATGGTGAATTATACCATTTACTATCTCTGTGATTTCAGCGTGCCACTTTTCTTTATGGTGAACGGCTTTCTCATGTTCTCAAAAGAAGAGATTTCATACGGATATGCTTTTCGCAAAATCCTGAATTTGATAAAGGTTGCGGTCCTCTGGAACCTGCTGATCATGCTGCCGGTTCTTGTTTTTCGCCGCAAAATAGTAAATCCTATCAGGCTTTGTCTGGAAAGTCTGTTTCAAAAAGGGTATTTATGGCACTTCTGGTTTTTTGGTGCTTTGATGCTCTTATATCTGTTTCTGCCCCTACTGCATAAATTACTGAAAAACAATTCCTTTTTACATGGTGTGGTTTGCCTGCTTCTCATGTGCATCTGCATCCTCATCAGTGACGTTTCCATGGTTAAGGGTTATTCCTTACAGATGTTCGTTCCCCAGACACTGCGTCTCTGGACCTGGATGCTCTTCTTCCTGTTTGGCGGTTTATGTTATACCCTGCTGCCTGTTATCTCAAAAAAATTTCCCCTGTGGATTCACGGCTCTCTTGCCCTTCTTTTTACCATACTCAGCAATATGGTACAGAAAAAAGCCGGTCTGTATCTCATACATAACCGACTCGCCGATCTTTTCTATGACAATATCACTTCCATGATCTGGTACGCTATGCTCTTTACCTTTTTACTCCGCCTTCCGGTGAAGCAATCCCTGTCGGGACTGATTACCAGACTTAGCAGCCTGACCATGGGCATCTTTATCCTGCATCCCATCCTCCTTGCCGGGATCCGCAGCTTTTATGTGCCTGCAAATACAGGCAGTGCGGTTGTGTTCTGGGGAATACTCACAGTAATATCAGGTGTTATCACCTATATAATCATAAAAGTTCCAGTGGTAAAAGAGTTTATAAAGTTGTAATTTTTCTAAAGCTTTTATTTATGATATTTCCTCAAATATGCAAAAACCCTCGAAGAGCTTTCTCTTCGAGGGTTTCAAGCTGGGCTACAAGGATTCGAACCTTGAGATGACGGAGTCAGAGTCCGTCAGTTCAAGTCCTTTTCTTATTGTATTTATGCGGTTTGCAGAATAATCAAAATGTAAATTGACCTATGAATTGACCTATCGCCTAAAAAAGCGATTCTTCGTTCATCCGGCAAGGACTGTTCACCATAAAATAAAAGATCCGGTACTACTTTACTACATTTTCTCAAGTATTTGCTTAATTTTTTCTTTCAAATCCGGCAAATCATTTTGAATGGTATCCCATGCAGACTGATAATCCAGATTAGAATACTGATGCGCGAAAATGTCTCTGATACCACACCATTCTTTCCACGGTATATCCTTTTCTGCCGAACGAAGCTCCTCAGAAATCATTTTGCAAAGTTCACCTATTTGCAAAATACACATGCAGCACGCGTTCTGAAACACAGAAATACTTACAAATTTTTCATAATCATTTCCAAACATTTCACATGCTTCCGCTACCTGATTACAATATTCTAAAATCTTCTTTAAAATAATCACATCTTTATTCTTCATACAAAAGAATCTCCGTTCCCGCAATTTCTTTATAAAATTCATCTTCTATTCCGGTCGTTGTCACCAAATCAACCGAAAGATCCAGGGCTTCCTGTACACTCTGTCTCATCCCAGACAGCTTTAACAATGACATGGGTTTTCCTTTTTCCACAAGCAAATCTATATCACTATTTTCATTGGCACTACCTTTTGCATAGGAACCAAAAAGATAAATTCTCTTTACTCCATAAGAACGGGCAATTGGTTTAATTGTCTCTTTTATAGTGTAAATATCTGTCATAGTTATCACATCCTTTATATATATTATATACCACTCTTGTAAAGCAATACAATTATATATTTCATTTATTTTATACGTGAAAGCAGCTGTTCATATGTATTATCTATACTAATACATATTCCAGCTGCTTTCATTTTGCATGGCTTATTCAATTTTCTTTTCATATTGATACTTCCTATTTTATTTGCTAAAAATCATTTCCCTTTGTTGCCAGGGATCATCACTACCTGTTTGGTGCGCTCACCATCCTTTACCTTTTTACGTATTCCTATATAATACCTTTCTGTCGTAGATTCCAGATCTCCAATGTATGCTGCTATTTCTTTAATTCTGGCGCCATTCTCATACATTCTGGTAGCACAGGTTCGTCGTAATATGTGCACTCCTCCCCTTAAATCAGTCAGTCCGGCATTTCTGAAAATAGTTGCTGCACAGTGCTCCACATTTGTTGTTGTATTGGGTTGTCCCGTCCTCGTCCTGATGATGAAATCATCTTCTGAGCATTCCCCGACATCAGCCTTCATCTTCTTCAAGACTTCCAATGCTTTACCGCTCAACTCAATTTCACGGGCCTTTTCGTTTTTTGTAGTTCCCTCCACCATCACATACCTTGCATCATCTTCACTTTTTCTATTTCTGTTTTTTGCCATGGATCGACTCTTTTCAATTGTAAGAAGCCCTTTGTCAAAATCCACATTTCTCCAGCGAAGTGCAAGCATTTCACCGCAACGCATACCAGTATGTAACAATAACAAGCAATAAAGCCCCCCCGCATACTTCATTTTTCCGGTTTTCTCCCATATCTCCACAGCAACCTGCTCGAAAATATCCTGCTCCTCTACAGACAAAACATCCACATCTGCCTCTTCAGCCGTCTTCTGTTTCATCTTTTGAAGTCTTTTCACAAGGGTAGATTTAATCGGTGCAACAGGATTGTATTGCAGTTCGCCACGCATAATTGCCCAGTTGAAAGCTGCATTCAGCACGTCAACTACTTTTTCAATGGAAGATACTGACAGCCCACTTTTTTTCATCAGATCTGTAACGTGATCATCGATATCAGCCACTTCAACACTTGTAACCTGCATTTTTCCTAATAAATATTTACTAATGTGATTGTCTATTGTGCACTCTCGACGGTCAATTGATTTTTCTTTCAACTCTGCCCGATCCATCTGGTACTTCAAATGAAGCATGCAGAGTTCCGTCACTGTCGTCGCACCTCTGATTTTCTCAGCACTACTTGTCTGATGCCATTTAAGTTCCTTTTTTCTCATCTCCCGTATGCATGCAGCTTTTGTGTCCGCCGTCACTGTTAGAATCTTTCGATTACCATCTGCTTTATACCCTACACTCTTCCTATGAGTTATGGTTCCATCAGCATTTTCTTTAAAGCTACCTTCACCCTTTGCATTTCTGTTTCTGTTCATTTTTCCTCCTTTCCCTCAAGATCTGCCGGGGCATTT
>JAGAQU010000011.1 GCA_017622575.1 Lachnospiraceae bacterium | reverse complement strand
TCAAAAGGAATTCCGTTTTCCGCAAGCACCTTCCGATAACATTCAAAGCGTTCCCTTGAAAATCTACTTTCCCTGTCACCGCCGATATAATTTACCTTTCGACACCCATGATCCTCTACAATATGTCTTACAATCTGCTCAAAGGTCCCCTTATATGTAAAGTCAAGATTGACACATCCATCCAGCCTTCTGTTGATGGAAATTACGGGAATACCGGCAGCAATCGCCCTGTCTGCGACTTCTCTGTCGACACGGACTTTTTTAAAGGTTTCCGACATGATCACCACCGCATCAAAAGCGGCTACATCAAAAACCGAATAAATCTGCTTTTCTCCGTGGTCATTGATATCATCATAGTACAAATCAGTGAGGGTGGAAAAGATCATGACTTTACAGCCATATTCTCCGGCTGCCTGACAAAAACGGTCAATATATTCTTTCTGCTCATCCCGGTGAAAACGGGAAATGCAATATGCGATTACTTTATAATTCTTATCGTCAGAATATTTTCTCAATTGTTTCCCTCCTGAAAGCAAGCAAATCTGTTACTTTAGTACTATTATTATATCACACTCTGTTCTCCCTGACCACTTTATTATAGAAAAAGAAAAGGTATTGTATTATAATAATTGCATGACATTGTTTGATAAATTATGGAAAAAAACTACATATTCTTTTTTTCTTTGCCTGTGCCTGATACTTACAGGCTGCGGCAGCCGTCATGAGGCCTACGTTTCCACTTCCACTACCATAAGGGACAACTCTCCCGTATGCCTTCTTCCGGTTGCAGACGGGATTACCGTTTTCGGAAATGATTATGTGTCTGTTGATGCCTCCCATATGGCTGAAGGCTATATAATGGTCTCCTATTCAGGCGAAAACACAAAGGTGAAAATGCAGCTCACAGGACCCGACTATATCACATACACATATAATCTGACAGGAAACGGGTACGAAACCTTTCCTCTCTCTGCCGGAGACGGTACCTATCAGTTAGGTGTTTATGAAAATGTGGAGGGTAGCCAATATGCCACTGTATTTTCACAGGAATTATCTGTATCCATCACCAATAGTATGGGACCTTTTCTCTATCCCAACCAGTATGTCCATTTTGATTCCTCCAGTGACGTGGTGAAGGAAGCGCAAATCCTTGTTGCCGGAGCTCATGACGATCTGGAAGCAATCACTGCCATATATAATTATGTCATTAGCAACATTACTTATGACTATGACAAAGCGCAAAATGTACAAAGCGGCTATATTCCCGATGTAGATGAGATTCTTTCCATCAAAACCGGAATCTGCCTTGACTATGCTGCTGTTATGTCCAGTATGCTTCGCTCCCAGCGAATTCCTACCCGCCTTGAGGTAGGCTATGCAGGGGATGCCTATCATGCCTGGATCAGCACCTATGTGGAAAATCAGGGCTGGGTAAACGGTATTATCCAGTTTGACGGACACAGCTGGTCAATTATGGATCCCACTTTTGCCGCAAATTCAAGCGAAAAAAGCCTAAAAAATTTCATCGGTGACGGAGATAACTATGTCACCAAATACATATATTGAATATTGAATTCCATCTTTAGGAGGATTTTCGGATGAAAAAGAACCGTCTTCTATCAAATGCAGAAATTGCATCCTTTTGCAGGCAGACTGCCATGATCATCAAAGCAGGCATCACCCCTGCCGAGGGTATGGAAATTTTAAAACATGATACGTTGAATAAAGAAGGGAAAGAACTTCTTGAACAGATCTCCCTGTCCTGTAAGAAAGGAAATCCTTTTTTCCTGGCTCTTTCAGACACCGGATTATTTCCCGATTATGTCATAAAACTCGTGGCCCTTGGTGAGGAATCCGGAAACACCGATGATGTTCTCATCTCACTTGCCGAACACTATGAACGTGAGGAAGATATTTCCGAAAGCATCAAGAGTGCTGTTACCTATCCTCTTATCATGATTGTTATGATGTTCATCGTGATCATCGTTTTGATCATTAAGGTACTTCCTATCTTCCAACAGGTGTTTGTTCAGCTTGGTACCCAGATGAGTCCTCTGGCCTCATCCCTGCTTTCCCTTGGCAATACCTTAAGCCGGTATTCCCTTGTTATTACCCTGGTCTTTTTCATCCTGATTGCAGGTATGGTCATTCTGTATAAAATCCCTGCCGGAAGAGTAAGACTAAAACATTTTCTTACCCGTTTCCCTCTGACCAGCAATTTCTATGAGAAGGTTGCCGCCGGCCGCTTTGCCAGTGGTATGTACCTGGCATTTACCAGCGGCATGGATACATATAAAAGTCTTGATATGATCGCAGATATTGTTGAAAACGATGACATGTATGCCAAGATAGAATCTTGTAAAAACGAGCTGAAAAAGGATTCTGATCTGCCGGAGGCTCTTGCCAAATCAAAGATTTTTTCCAATCTTTATTCCCGCATGGTTTCCGTTGGTTTCCGCTCAGGATCCATAGATCTTGTAATGAAACAGATTGCCGATAACTATGATGAAGAAACAAAAAAACAATTAAACCACATCATTTCCATCATTGAACCTACTCTGGTGATCATTCTTTCCCTGATTGTAGGTTTGATACTGATGTCGGTTCTTCTTCCTCTTATGGGAATTATGTCCAGTATCGGATAGATTAGTCGTATTGTACTTTGAAAGGATTTTTATGGCAAACAGATTTACCACTAAAAGGGCGCACTTGTCAAGACTGCCCCGTATCAGAATCATTTATATCATATGTCCTATTTTGCTTATTATTTTCCTGCTCAGCCTTTCCTCTATTCAGGAAAGCACATTGTCAAAACAACAGGAAAGCTTAGAGACAGCACTTGCACGTGATATTACCCACTGCTATGCAGTGGAAGGTTTTTACCCTCCGAGTCTTTCCTATATGGAAGAGCATTACGGACTTACCTATGATAAGGATTTATTTTTTGTGGATTATCAGCCAATAGGGTCCAATATACGCCCTGATGTTACAGTAATCTTAAGGAAGGGTAGCTCATGAATCGTCAGCAGGAACATCATATTATTGATATTTTATTTGTAATAGCGCTGTTTTGCATATTTGCTCTATCCGCAGTTTTTCTGATCACTGTGGGGGCAAATATCTATGGAAAAACTGTTTCTCATATGGAAGACAACTTCAATTGCAGAACTTCTTTTGCCTACGTAACGGAAAAAATACGTCAAGCTGATCAAAACGGAGCTGTCAGTGTCGGGGAACTCCACGAGCTTCCCGCTATTCTGATCACAGAGACCGTAGATGATACCCGCTATATTACTTATCTTTATCAATGCAATGGATATTTAAAAGAATTAATGGTGCGGGAAGACACTCCTCTCTCTCCGGAAGCCGGGCAGGATATTTTGCCTGTAACGGAGTTTTCTTTTGAGGAAGTAAATGATAAATTGTTGGCCTTTACAATCACCACTACTGACGGAAGCAGCTGCAGGCTTTTCGTCAGCAAAAGATCTGCGGGAGGTGACAGTAATGCGAAATAACTCTTCCAAGACCAGCCTCTTCCTTATGGAACTGATTATCGCAATCCTGTTCTTTTCCCTGGCAAGTGCTGTCTGCATTCAGCTGTTTGTCCGGTCGCACATCATCAGCAATAAAAGCGTAGAACTGAACTATGGTGTTCTCTGGGCACAGAATACTGCGGAGCTTTTCTACGGATGTAACGGAAATGCAGAGCAGATGGCAGCTTTTTCGATAAATTCCGATGTTCAGAATAACGGGAATAAGCAGGTCCTGACTCTGTTCTTTGATGAGGACTTTCATTCTCTGAGCTCCGATCAACAGCTTAAGGATTCATCTGATACCGCAGTCTACAGACTAACGGCCGATATCTCGAAAGATTCCGGTCTTATGATATGCAATATTATCGTGGAAAATCTGGAAAACTCACAAAATTTACAACCCATTTATACTCTGGAAGTTTCCCTTTTCCCGGACAAGGAGGCCTCATATGAACAATAAAAAAAGATATGGAATCAGCGTAGGCTCATCCTCTATCCTAATCATCATTGTTATCCTCTGCCTTGTATGTTTTGCCGGTCTGTCCATTGTCAGCGCCACTGCCGATTATAAACTGAGCAGCCGGCTTGCCGAAAGAACTGCCAAATATTATGAAGCCTCCAACCTTGCCAACAAAAAACTGGCAGATCTGGACCGTGCTTTTTGCCTTATCTATCAGGAAAGTTCTTCTGAGGAAGAATATTTTCAAAAAATAAAAGAGTCTTATGCAGACTCTCTTACTTTTTCTTATCCTGTCAGTGATACACAGGCGCTTTCTGTTTCCGTTTTACCTGTTTATCCCGAAAGTGAAGCAGGAGCTTTCTTTCAGGTAAGCTGTTTTCAGATAATCACCACAGAGGAGATGGAACTTGACAATTCTCTACCTGTCCTCTTCGGCAATTAGCACTCCGTGAACGATGGTTCTGTTATTGCTGTGAAG
The DNA here is from genome assembly GCA_017622575.1 of Lachnospiraceae bacterium. Lineage (GTDB taxonomy): Bacteria > Bacillota > Clostridia > Lachnospirales > Lachnospiraceae > Suilimivivens. The sequence continues at coordinate 25,731 of JAGAQU010000011.1, read as the reverse complement.
ACCATGACAAGTGGAAAGTGTCGCAATCTTATCAGTAGCCGTCACTTCTTTGTCAGAACGATAGGTTGCTTCCTGATCGATAAAATCAAGGTATTCGGTCTGTTCCTGCTCGGTTTCAATCAAATTGTATGTTTTGGAATCAGCTGTCGTGATATATACGGCAAAAATCTCATACATATACGCCTTATCCTCTGTAAAAATATAGAAATAAGGATTTTCCTCTATGATCTCCTGATCATTCAAAAGCTTTTTCAGGGAACCGAACATCGTGCCGTTGCGCATGTTATGTCCGTAAATAATCGTATTGAAATCGCTGTAATCCTTCCTGTTCAGAAAGTCCATAAAGATAGCACCTGAACTGTTCTTCTCATTTTCAAAGGTATATTCCGTATAATAATCATTGTCATTCCCACGTACGATGGGATAACTGATTTCCAAGGGTTCATAGTAGAGCCAGCCCACAAAATCTTCATTAATACTCTTAAGTTCATCATACTTTACATCAACAGATACGGGAATTTTTGATTCCTGCTCTTCCTCCTGCGCACTTTGATCCTGCTGTTTATCTGCAGTTTGATTCTCCTCAAGAGATACATACTGTTCCAGTTTTTCGTATTCATTGATTCCCTTTTGATATTCCCTGGACAGCCGGAAAACATTTACTCCGGACACCACTACAATGATCAGGGATACCGCCAAAATAATCTGCCAGATTCTGTTACTCATTTTTTTCCGCCTTTCACCCAAATATTTTTTTATTATAATTAATTTTACACTACAATCGCATAAAAAGCAAAAAAAATACCGCATCAGATGATGCGGTATTTTGCGTTGCTCTTAGTAGCCGAATTCCTGTGCCCAGGTCCATCCACCGTTGCCGTTTATATGTACAGCCAATGCCATGGAGCGCAATTCGCCGTCCATAAGATTAGCCTTATGGGTAGGAGAATTCATCCATGCCGTAACTACGGAATCACCGGTGGTATATCCCTTCGCCAGATTCTCTGCATACATCAGGTTACTGTTGACAGTCCACCATTCGGAACCATCAGGCCTGGTATGTGAAAATGACTGGGATGCCTCTACTGCTCTGACTGCTGCTGCCTGTTCAAGACCTGTATTCCATGTAAGAGCTGCTAAACCGGCTTCCTGTCTCTTGGCATTTACAATGTCAAATGCTGCCTTAGCTGCTGCCTGTGAATCTGCATTGCCTGACAGAGCATCTGCCAGACCCACCAGATCAGGTTCAATATAAACAATGCCATCAGCGGGAATTCCTGCGTCTCTTACTGCTGCCTGATCTGTAAGGGAACCCTCTGTCTTTGCTCTTGTACCAAAGTAAGCGATGCTTCCCCCTGCAAGTGCGAATACAAGTACTGCACAAAGCACGATCTTAGTAAGTTTTGATTTGCTCATAAGATAATACACTTCCTTCCCATCTCTTCTTTATCAGAAGAGAAATCCATACCAAAGTACTACTTCTATAATAATAATATCATGTACAGCGCAAAAAACAAGTACTATTTTACCATTTTTTCTTAATTTTTTCTGTATTTTTACCGTTAAAGCTTTTCCATGCATATCATATCATAAAATCAAATTATAAAAAAGGTGTCATTTAATGAATGATTATGTAATTTCCTCTCTTGAACTTCATCTCTTCTTTGCAAGAATTATGAAAGAACACGCCCTGTTTCTCGAAGCCGGATTTTTAGTGCCGAATGAAGCATACAGGCAGAAATCGGAACAACTGAAACAGCAGTTTGAAGCCCTTCTTGAACATGTTGTCCGCCTCAGCGACGGTATGATCCCGGGCACGGTTCTTTCCTCCGGTGAAATCGTAACCGACTTTACCCTGGAAGCGGAACAGAAAACACAAAGACTGACGGATATTTCCATTAATTCCGGAATTACCGTGCAGGAAAAGATTTTGCAGGGCAGCAGAAAGTGTGACAGCCCGCCTGTCACGGAACAGCAGATCAGCTCTATCAACCAAAGAGCCATCAGGCTCCTTCGCGAACTGATTGCCTTTAAGGAAAAAATTCTCGGCGAAGTGCTTTGCTGCAAGCTTTTTACGGGCAACTACCCTCTTCTGATCGACCATATCTTAAGGGAAGCCAAATTGTATCTGTCCTATGTGGAAGAATTGGAGGAATTCGGACGCATCCGACCGGAAACAAGAAGAAGCGTGGAGCTTTTCTGGAACCGGATCATGATGGAACATGCTCTCTTTATCCGCGGTCTGCTTGACCCTACAGAAGAGGAATTGATCGACACTGCAGACGGCTTTGCCGATGATTATCAAAAGCTTTTGATGCAGGCCAGAGATACCCATGACATGACTATCCTGACGGCAAATGCACTGGAAACCACAACCAGATATCAGAGCTTTAAGACAGCCGGTACCATAGGAATCAAGGATTGCAAGATCAAGTCTCTTATCCTTCCTCTTCTTGCGGATCATGTGCTGCGTGAAGCCAACCATTATCTGAGAATATTAAAAAACAAATAGGGAGATTAGACTATGGAACTATGCTGTTATCCACAGAAAAAGATGCTTCGTGTCTTTGAGATCGAGGCAATATCTATACCCATCGTATACAACAAATACGGTGATCACGACCCTGACGGTCTCCTCTATGTTCTGAAAAAGGACGCCAGAAGAATCAAAGAAAACGCCCTAAAAAACTTTCATCAGGAAATTCCACAGCCTTATGAAGAAGTAAAGCCCCTTGTTATACGAGCCAATTTGGGCATGCCGTCCGGGAAGGTGTATTTCTCTTCCATGATATGGCAGATGCAACAAGCAGTGAAAAAGGAACTAATATACACGGCCTTTTCGGTGCCATTATCATAGAAGCGCCGGAGTCCTCCTGGTATGATCCCGTCACCGGGCAGGAACTGGAAAGCGGACTGTTCGCAAATATCTATCATCCAGTCAACAAAGCCTTTCGGGAATATGCCGTGTTCTTTCATGATGAGCTGGAGATCCTGGGTCTACGGTGACCCGGCTCCTCCGATCCTGCGTGCTTATGTAGGTGATCCCTCCAAAATACGGCTGGCACGATCCTCAGGGCCGCTTTTTCGTTCTGAAGGAGGAACTGGAGCGGTATGGCGGACTTGACTGCTATCTCTCCCTTGTGGAATGCGGAAAAATCAAACCGGAGCCTCTGGTCATCCGTGCAAACGCCGGAGACTGTATTGAGATCCGGCTTACCAATCTTCTTCCTGAATTTCTGGAGGGAAGCCCCTTCCAGATGAAGACCCTGACGGATATCGTAGGCTTTCACATTCATCTTGTCAAATTTGATACCATCGTATCCGACGGTGCAGCCAACGGCTGGAATAACATTGCCGGTGCCAGACAATACGAAACTCTGATTGAACGCTTTTTTGCCGACAGGGAGCTCCAGACTGTCTTTTTCCACGACCATTTATTTGCCAACAGTCACCAGCAGCACGGTGCATTCGGCGCTCTTATCGTAGAAGAAGCAGGGGCAACCTTCCACGATCCCAAAACAGGATGTCCTTTAAATTCCGGAACCCGGGCCGTGATCAGGAGAAAAGACGGCACTTCCTTCCGGGAATTTGGCCTCTTTATTCAAAACGGAATCCGTTTGCTGGATAATGACGGTCAATTGATAAAGACTGCCTCCGGAGAAGAAGGCGAAGGCGTGGATCACGAGGATACCGGAGAAAAAGGATATAATCACCGTTCCGAGCCTTTCAAAAACAGATTAAAGAGAGATAAAAGAGTATCCAAGGTATTTTCCAGCAGGATCCACGGAGATCCCTCTACCCCTGTTTTTCTCTCCTATCCCGGAGAACGGGTTATTTTCCGTGTGGGAATGCCTGCTGACAAACCAAGAAATATCGGCTTTGCCATCCATGATTCTCTTTGGAGAGAGCAGCCCCATGATCCCCGTTCCAGAATCATTCCTTTACAGGGAGCCATCAGTATCGGCAATCAGTTCGATATCGAACCGGAAGGCGGTGCTGCCTGCCCCGGTGACTATCTGTACCGGTCGGGAAGCTGCTTCCTCTTTTATCGGTTATTTCTTTTATACAAAAGGATTAAAATATCTCCCGCCATTGATAACCATAAAACCTGCGGAAACTGCCAGCATCAGAACCGCCACAAGAATCGCGACATAATCACACTTTTTAAAAGGCCGTTCCACAATCCATGTCCTCTTCTTATTTTTTCCAAAGCCACGAAGCTCCATGGCATTGGAAATCACTTCAATTCTCTGAAGACTGGACAACACAAGGGGAAAAAGAATCGCTGCTGAATTTTTCAGTCTGTCCGTCAGCTTGTCCTTTTTGCTAAGGTCAATGCCTCTTGCCTGCTGTGCCTGGGAAATTTCATGGAAATCCCGCTGTACATCAGGAATATATCGAAGAGCAATGGCTACGGAATATCCCACCTTATAGCTGACTCCGATCTTGTTTAAGCTGGCTGCAAACTCACTGGGGTTGGTTGCCAGAATAAACAGAAGAGCTACCGGAATCACGGCCAGATATTTCATCATGAAATTAAACAGATAAAAAAATTCCTCTGCTACAATGGAATAACGCCAGAACAAATGAACTATTTCATGTCTGGTTCCGTATATACCGACTCCCTGCTCCGGTGCAAAAGCATACAGTGCAACCAGATTTATCACGATCAGCCATGTCATAAACAGAACCGCAAAACGGATATCCTTCCATTTCAGCCCTGACATGACAAAAAAGATCACACCCATAAGGAACATTGTGACAAGAACTCTCGTGTCATAGGTGATCATGGCTGCCACACTCCATATCAGGAAAAAGATAAATTTTGTGCTGCCGGTCAATCTATGGATCGGAGAATCCTTCTTTATATAGGAAAGTGTTGCGCTCATGCTCTCACCTCCCTGTCATATTCGATAAACGCCCTGATATAGCTTTCCGGCGGCAGATCACACTGCTTTGCAAGCTCATATAGTGAAGTTTCCTTAAGGCTTGCTCTCTTAAGGAGTTCCGGATCCGAAAACAGAGCCTGCGGTGTGGTATCCGCAATTTTTCTGCCGTCTGCAAATACAAGACTTCTTTCCGTATACTCCAGCATCAGATGCATGTCATGAGTGATCATCAGAACGGTGATTCCTTTTTCATTCAATTCACGAAGGAACTCCATGATCTCCGTGTAATGTCTGAAATCCTGTCCTGCCGTAGGTTCATCCAGAATCAATATCTTTGGATTGGCAACCAATATACTTGCAATGGTCACACGCTTTTTCTGTCCATAACTCAATGCACTGACCGGCCAGTTTCTGAATTCATAAAGACCGCATATTTTTAAAGTATCATATACTCTCTGCTTAATTTCTTCTTCCGGAAGCTTCTGAAGAGTCAGACTCATGGCTACCTCTTCAAAGATCATGGGCTTGCTGATCATCTGATTGGGATTCTGCATCACATAGCCGATATGCGCAGCTCTCTCCTTGATAGTATCACCGGACATATCCTCTCCTTCATAATAGAGATTTCCTTTATCCGGTTTCTCAAACCCGCAGAGAAGCTTTGCCATTGTGCTTTTTCCGGCACCGTTCTTTCCGACGATACTGACCATTTCTCCCTCTCTGACGGAGAAACTGATATCTGTCAGATTCTCCTTTTCCGGTGTATATCCAAAGCAGATTCCATCTACCCGCAGAACTTCCGGTTTTTCTTTTGCCGGTTCCTTTGCCTTGCGCTCTGCGAACCATTTTCTGATCTGTTCTTTATGGTTTTCTTCAAGCATTAAATCCTGCATGCGCTCCACATGCATTTCCCCGGTAAGGTGGATTCCCGCATATTTTAAAGCCGTCAGATACAATGGTTCACGAATTCCGGCCTTTATCAGCCTGTCAGACAAAAACAGTTCCTCCGGCGCAGAATCACTGATGACTCGTCCGTTTTCCATGAGGATGATCCTGTCAGCTCCCATATGCATGGCATCTTCCAAACGGTGCTCGATGATGATCACCGTTTTTTCTCCGTCCTTCTGCAGATGATCGATCAGCTCAATGGCATCCCTTCCCGCTGCCGGATCAAGATTTGCAAGCGGCTCATCAAACAAAAGAACAGGGACTTTATTGATCATGACACCTGCCATGGAAACCCTCTGCTTTTGTCCGCCGGAGAGTTCATGAGGCGCTGCCTCCAATTTTTCCACAAGAGAAACTTTTCCGGCTTCTTCATAGGTGCGCCTGATCATTTCCTCCTTGTGAACACAATCATTTTCCATGGAAAAAGCAATATCCTCAAGAACTGTCATGCCGATAAACTGACCGTCCGTATCCTGAAGCACGGTTCCCACAGACTGACTGAGTTCAAAAATACTGGATTTCGCAGCATCTACCCCGCAAATCGTAAGTGTTCCCGTACTTTCCCCGGGATAACTAAAGGGGTTCAGACCATTAAGGCAATGGGCCAGGGTGCTTTTTCCGCACCCTGACGGCCCAACAATAATGATCCGTTCCCCTTTGAAAATCTCAAGATTGATATGATAGATTGTCGGCTCTGCCTGAGCACGATAATGATACGTGTAATCTTTAAATGAGATAATAGGTTCCCGCATTCTGATTAATCTTCCTTCTGAAGGCTTCCTGCCTTGGTTCTTGTCTTGGCATAGGCGAATAATAACAAGGTTCCTACAATGGCTGTAGTAAGTGCATTCATACCCCAGGCTGTCAAGCTCTGTGCCACTAATTTGGACAATGTCTCATCATAGATAATAATATCCAGAGCTGTTGCTACACCGACCCAGCAGATACCGTGTGCCACGATCTGAACCACATTAAAGATCACAATCTCTCTCACACCGAATTTACCGTTTTCGATGTCAATTGCTTTCTTTGCAAGACCGATCAGAAGACCGTATACAGCAGATGCAATGATCCAGCTCCACCAGGGACTTCCCCAGGATAAGTCAATCAAAGTATGTCCGATAAAGCCTGCCAGCATACTGACAACGGGCCCAAAAATAATGCCGAATACGGATAAGATACCGTACTGAATATTTGCTGTTGTGTTGGGAACAGGTGTGGGAATTGCCACAAAACGTCCAAGTACAAAGAACAGTGCTGCGCCAATACCTATGGCTACAATACTTTTGATTGTGAACTTACTCTTTTTCTCCATGATTTCATCCTCCGTTATAAGAAATTTTATCACTGTTCTGTTCCACAGTGACAATCATTTATTAACACTCACATTTTAGCATATCATCAGAATATTGCAAACTCTTTTAATAGATCCTGTGTTTTTTCGTAAACCATGTATAATAAGCCAAAAACAGGATCGATGTAATCACCCAGGTGATGGGATAGCTTGCCATAACCGTCTTCATACTGTTCCATTTCGGAACCGCCGTAAAGAGCCAGATCACCCTGAGTCCGCAGATACCTCCACAGGTGATCAGCATGGGGATCAGGGAATCTCCCATTCCCCTTAGGGCACCGGAATAAATTTCAATACAGATATAGGTCATGAAAGTTGGCACCAGAAAACGCATCATCATGATGCCAATCTCAATAACCTGTTCATCCTTCGTAAACAAACGGAACAAAATCTGTCCCAGGGGAATAATAAGTATGTTCAGAAACAGCGTAAAAATTGCCGTGATCAGAAGACACTGACGCACGCCTTTTCTCACTCTCTGATATAGTCCTGCCCCGTAATTCTGCCCCACAAAAGTTGTAACAGCGATACCGAAAGCATTCACTACCATCCAGAACAGAGAATCGATTTTGCCATAGGCTGTCCACGCTGCCACGGTATCTGTTCCGAAACTGTTCACGTTCGCCTGTATCAGCGCATTAGAAAGAGAATACATCAATGACTGACACCCTGCCGGAAGTCCAATGGCAATAATCCTCTTAAAAACCCACCCGTGAAAACGAATGCTTTTCAGCCGCAGTCTGTACTCCTCCGGGAACTTTGCCAGGGTTCCACACACAAGCACGGCGCTGAATGCCTGAGACAAAATCGTTGCAAGTGCCACACCGGCGACACCCATTTTTGCTGCTGCCACCAGCACAATATCAAGAACAACGTTCACAAGACAGCTGGCAATCAGAAAATACAGCGGTTTTTTGGAGTCTCCCATGGCTCTCAAAATACCGGAGCCGATATTGTAGATCAAATTTCCGATCATTCCGCAAAAATAGATGCGGAGATACAGAACTGATCCTTCCATGGTCTCTTCGGGTGTTTTCATCAGAGTAAGCACGGAAGGTGCGAGGATCATGCCGATCACCATAATAATGATTCCGCCTGCAATAGCCAATGCGATTGCCGTGTGGATCGCTTCCCTGACTTCCTTCATTCTCTTTCCGCCGAAAAACTGGGAAATCGTGACCGTTGCGCCTGCCGAAATGCCCACAAAGAAGCCCACAAAAATATTAATGATCATGGCAGACGCCCCGCCTACCTCCGCAAGGGCTTCCTTCCCCACAAACTGGCCCACGACCACTGCGTCAACCGTATTATATAATTGCTGAAAAAATGTCCCAAATAAAAGAGGGAAGAAAAATAAAAGCAGCTGCTTCCAAATCACTCCCTCTGTAATATTGTTTTTATATTCTTTTGCTTCCATAACTTATTCCTTCATATGTACCATTCCCATAGTAATCGGACAGATGCAAGCTTCATCTGTCCGATTCAATATCATAGCACACTTTACGAAAGAACTAAAGACCTTCCTATTCCATCTCATAAAGATAGAAATCATCCCATGCGCCCCAGGCACCGGCCGCCGCTTCCACCTTCACGCCCACTGTCACCTTCGCATCCGACGGAATGACAATATCCGTAATCACCGGATTTTTCCAATTCTGCCAGGAGGTAACGCTTGTCTGCGCCGTATAGGTTTCCCCGTTCACCGTGATATACAGTTCAAATACAGGACTGCTGCCCGCATCTCCGCCCTGTAAAAAAGCTCCCAGTTCATAGCTTCCTTCCGGCATTCCCGCAATTTCCTGTTCCACCGTATAGGATACCGGATCAGGGCTCCAGAATTTCAGGCTGTAGTCACCTGACTTTTTGTTGTTATCGTTTTCTCTGTCTATACCCTTACCGTTTATCTGCCACATGGACATATCGGCCTCTTCCAGCCCGGGATTCTTGATATAATTCACTTTTTTTATTTCCAGTGTACAGACAACGGGGTACTGCGTGCCCTCACTTTCCGCTGTTCCTTCTATCTCATAGACACCGGCTCCGCCTTCCTGCACTGCCGCAACCTGTTCCTCATTCCAGATAACGGGGATATCCATGGTCTCATTGCTGTTTAGCAATGCAGGAATCTGTTCCGGAAGCTTAATCTCTTGCCCGATTCCGGACTCAAAAGCAAGATTCTCTACTTTTTCAATGGAAAGCTCAGCCGTCGTTCCACCGAATACATACTTAAATACCTTGAGTGATTCCAGAGGATTCCCTTCAAAATCAAACATGGCCTGATTATCCCAGGAGGAACCGCCGTAATAAATGCCCGCATCCTTCGGATCATAACTTGACGCAAAGCTGGACGCCCATCCGCTTCCGTATTCTTCCCAGATTTTCTTATTTTCCGCAAGAACGGTAGATGCATCACTGCTGCCCGCATTATATACCTGAACGGGAATCCAGGCAGGCTCCCAGTAGAAGACTCCGATTCCAGCATCTCCCACCTGCTTCACAGCCTCTATCACATCCCGCACTTCATTTGCCTGTCCCTGAACGGATATATCATAGTTTAAGACAATTCCGGTACTTTCCGTGGAAATGGAATTTGCATTCCCATCTCCGTCCTCATTTGTATACACATAAGAGGTCTCTGCCACCATCACCTTTTTCTCGTAAGTATCTGCGATTGTGGAGAGCTGCTGCGTTAATTTTTCTCTGGTTCCATGCCAGAAGGGATAATAGGACACTGCAAAAACATCATAATCCACACTTGCTGTTTTTAAGCCTTCCGCATAATCCTGCAAGGATGAGGAATCCGGATTCGTATAATGCACAACGATCTGAATTTCCTTATCCTTTGCCGTGGAAACCTCTCTTATGGCACTACTGCCCTGACTGAGCAATGTGTTGATCTTTGTCACGTCCGTTTCCCCTGCAAGACCGTTATTGATCTCGTTTCCAACCTGAACCATAGTCACATTGACGCCGGCATCAAGAAGCGCTTCCATGCTTTCCTTTGTATAATCATAAAAAGCCTGCTGCTTTTCATCCCAGAAAAGATGGGCCCATTCCTTTGGCGCTTTCTGCTTAGAGGGGTCTGCCCAGAAATCAGAGTAGTGAAAATCCACCAGAACCTGCAGCCCGGCCTTGGTCGCCAACTGCCCTATGGAGATTGCCGTATTTAAATCATTGTGCCCGCCGCCGTAACTGTTGCCGTCCTTATCATAGGGATCGTTCCACACACGAATCCGCACGCAGTTGACACCGGACTCGGCAAGCAGTCGGAAAAAGCCTTCTTCATCCAGCTCGTTCCCCTCGAAATCCTTATAAACCACGCCGCTTTCAATCTCCGCCAGATAAGAAGAAATGTCCACACCGCGGATAAAATCATCACTCATACCCGCAACAGGTGCCACATAGATATCGGAAGCCTCTGCAACGCTTCCCTCAAAGCTGATCGGCTCTGCACTCTCCTGCTGTGCACCTTTCTGTGCTTCCGCTCCTGCTTCTGTGCTTTTACATGCTGAAAGCAGGATACTTCCCGTCAGTATGACAGTCATAAGTGCTGCACATTTTACTTTTCTTCTCATGACGAATATCCCCATTCCTTTTTCATCTTCGTTTCTGCGCGGATTTATTGTTTGAAACATGCGCAACTCCTGTTGCGCAACCGCTTGCGCTAATAATATTATAATGATAAAAAAATGAATGCGTCAATTATGAGAAAGTGCTATTTTTTACATAATAAATTTGGAACTTTTCCACAACTTTCTCTCATTCTTTCTTTTTGTGCTATAATATAATTCACTTATAATTGAGTAGCTACTTGTTTTTTTAGGAGATACTTATGCCAAACATCATTACAATCACTGATTTTTCAGCACCGGAGCTGGCTGTTTATTCCAGCCTCACAGAAGCCCAGCTTCACCATTACTATGAACCGGAGGAAGGCATTTTCATTGCGGAAAGTCCCAAAGTCATCGAACGGGCGCTTGATGCCGGATATGTTCCCATTTCTCTGTTGCTGGAAAGAAAGCATATTGAAGGACAGGCAAAGGAGATCATTGCTCGCTGCCCGGATATCCCTGTCTATACCGCTGAGTTTGATGTCCTCACAAAGCTGACCGGCTTTCAGCTCACCCGTGGCGTACTGTGTGCCATGCGCCGCAAAAAGCTTCCCGATATTGCGGAAGTATGTAAAGAAGCTCGCCGGATCGCTATTCTGGAAAATGTCATGAATCCCACAAATGTAGGAGCCATTTTCCGGTCTGCAGCAGCGCTCGGAATGGACCTCGTTCTTTTGACCCCTGCCTGCAGCGATCCTCTCTATCGCCGTTCCATCCGGGTCAGCATGGGAACTGTTTTCCAGATTCCGTGGACTTTCTTTGACGAAAAGATCTGCCCATGGCCCACAGAAGGTATGAAACTGTTAAAAAATATGGGATTTAAGACAGCCGCAATGGCTCTGCGTGATGATGCCGTAAAAATAAATGACCCGGCACTGATGGCCGAAGAAAAGCTGGCCATTGTGCTGGGTACGGAAGGTGACGGTCTTGCTCCCGCTACCATCGCTGACTGCGATTACACGGTTTGCATTCCCATGTCTCACCAGGTTGATTCTTTGAATGTTGCCGCCGCCAGCGCTGTTGCCTTCTGGCAGCTGGGAAAACAATAATTCTATACTTCCATCAATTTACATACATCTATCCAACTTTCAAAGCCGGAATATTTTTCCAGTCCGGGAATGGTCAGCTCAATTGCACTGTTCCCGCTTCCGCAGGCCGGAAAAACAGTTTCAAAACGCTTCAGGGATTCATCCAGATAAACCCTGACACCTTCCTTTACTCCGAAGGGACAAACTCCTCCCACTGCATGTCCGATCAGTTCTGTGACCTGGTCCGGGGAAAGCATCTTGGCCTTCGTTCCAAACTGTTTCTTGTATTTACTGTTATCAATTTTCATATCACCTGCTGTGACGATCAGAATTGCCTTTTCCTCTACCAGAAAAGAAAGGGTCTTGGCAATCCTCTGGGGCGCACAGCCAAGGGCCTGTGCTGCCAGTGCCACTGTGGCACTGGATGTGGGAAGCTCCCGGATACGGTCCTCAATTCCATACTGCTGTAAATATGCTCTCGCTCTCTCGATTGACATGATGTGTGAATCTCCTTCGCTATTTATCAAGAATCTGTCCCTGCGTGGAAACGGTTATCACCTGTTTCGGAATCATCTTACCGCTGTTTTTCAGTGCTGTCACAGCCGCATACTCAATTCCTCCACAGCAGGGGACCTCCATCCGCACTATTGTAACACTTCCGATAGTATTCCTGCAAAGAATTTCTGTCAACTTTTCTGTGTAGTCCACAGCATCCAGCTTAGGACAACCGATCAAAGTTATTCTTCCTTTGATAAAATCCTGATGAAAATTTCCGTAAGCATATGCTGTACAGTCTGCCGCAATGAGCAGATCCGCATTCTCAAAATAGGGGGCCTTTAAAGGTACAAGCTTGATCTGTATCGGCCATTGGCTAAGCTGAGATGTAATTCCATGCCGTGACTCTTCTGTTGCCTGCGCAGGCTGTGCTTTTCTCTTTTTGTTTTCCTCTACAGCAGCTTCGTCATAGGCAGCAGCCTCTCTCTCCACAAAAGTGATCGCACCTGTCGGACATGTGGGGAGACAATCACCCAGTCCGTCACAATAATCATCCCTAAGGAGCTTTGCTTTTCCGTCTACCATGCCGATTGCTCCCTCATGGCAGGCATCCGCACAGATACCGCATCCGATACACTTGTCTTCATCTATCTGAATAATTTTTCTGACCATTAACTTTTCCTCCTCTGATCTTTTGATCATATTGCCGTTTTTATATTTTCCCATCGGCTTAATATGATTTTAAATCGGTAAAATTGGCAAAGCAACCAACAAATATTTCCTGATTATTTAAATTTTGACAAAAAAATGCCCTGCAGCATATCACTGTCTCCGGGCAGGAATGCACAGGGCTTTCTTTTTTTATTTATTTTCTTTTGGTATTACCTGTAATCACACTTAAGATTCCGTACAAGGCTGCATACAGCACACCTGCCACGGGCCAGATCACCCAGGAAGTCTTCCAGCTGTTATTCGGAAGGCTGACTGCCAGATATAACGCAGTTGCAAGACACCAGTAAATAGTCGGGAAATAGGCATTTCGTTTTCTTGTCTGTTTCTTTTCCTCCGTATAGTCCCCTTCCTGAAGAAGCTTGTCAAAACTGCTCTCTATGTTTCCTGACCATACAAAAAACATGGATCCACATGCCACAAATGCAAGCAGCAAAGCTACGCAGCACACATAAACAATATCCTCCGAATCCAAAGCTGCCGCAACAAAAAGCGGAATTACGCCGAAGATGCAAAGTGCTGTTCCTGCCACAATACAGCCTCTGAATTTCGGTGCAAACTCGTTCTTTTTCTTTTCTACGATTCCCTGTACGCCGTATTGCAGGGAGATCATTTCTTTATCCAGATATTCATATCTGGAAAGCTTCATTCCCGTAGGAATCAGAATAGAAACCCCGATAATGATTAGGATCAGCAAAACGATCATTCCGATCCCTCCTGCCATGTTTTCGGTTATAGGGAGAATTCCGAATTCTGACAGACCGCCCAGAAGAATCAGACTAATGGGGGAACATATGCAGATTGCTACTGCCAAAGCGATTTGCCGTGCCATCTTGCGGCATAATGTCAGGTAAGAATCTGCTTCCTCCACCGAAATGCTTTTCACTTCTTTGTTACAAGAGTCTTCATCCTTTTCCGAGGGAGTAATCTCTTCCATTTCATCCTTCAGCAAATAATCTGTGCTGACTCCGAAAAGTCCGCTCATCTTTACAATCTTGTCAAGATCCGGAATGGACATTCCGGATTCCCACTTGGATACCGACTGTCTGGAAATGTCAAGCTGTTCTGCCAGCTGCTCCTGTGACCAGCCACACTTTTTTCTGAGTAAAATAATCTTATCCGCCAATATCATATTGTTGTCTTCCTTTCTTAATCTTATCACTTATTACAGTTCCGTCACACCACTTCAGGCGCTGAACAATTAACGATATCGTATGACAAAAATGTATCACGGAATATGGTTGACAACCAGCAAGTGCGCTTGAAAATTTGACAACCGGCAGTTGCAATTCACTGAAAATGCTTCTATTTCCTGCTATTTGTCATGGATCTCGCTGTGAAGCTCCTGTAAGGATTTAAGTTCACTGCTCTCATGGGACTTCACATAATGAATTCCCTCTGCTGAAGCTCTCGCTGCGGCAATGGTGGTAATATAGGGTACCTTTGCCTTAATGGCCGCTTTTCGAAGATAACTGTCGTCATGAACACTGTCTTTGCCCACAGGTGAATTGACGATCAGCTGGATTTCCCCGTTGGTGATCATATCCGCAATGTTAGGGCGGCCTTCATACAGCTTTTTCACCTTGGTGGCCGGAACTCCTGCGGCACTGATCAGATCATAAGTACCTTCAGTGGCTACAATCTTAAATCCATCCTCCGCAAACCGTTGTGCAATTTCCACAACCTCGTCCTTATCCTTTCTGTTAACGGAAATCAGCACCGTTCCCTCTAATGGCAGCTTTGACTGAATTGCCTCCTGTGCCTTGTAGAATGCTTCACCATATGATTTGGATAATCCGAGTACTTCACCGGTAGAACGCATCTCCGGCCCAAGAACAGGGTCAACCTCCTGGAACATGTTGAAGGGGAATACCGCCTCCTTTACACCGTAGTTCGGAATCACCTGCTCCTTCAAAGATAAGATCGGTGAAGGACGTCCGGTGATCTCTGACGTGATAATATCTGTTGCAAGAGGCACCATACGAATGTTACATACTTTGGATACCAGCGGTACGGTTCTGGATGCTCTGGGATTTGCCTCTAAAACAAATACCTTTCCGTTTTCGATGGCATACTGCATGTTCATCAGTCCCTTTACATGCATCTCCTCCGCGATTTTTCTTGTATATTCTTTAATGGTCTCCACATTTTCCGTGGAAATATGCACAGACGGAATGATGCAGGCTGAGTCTCCGGAATGGATACCTGCCAGTTCAATATGCTCCATCACAGCAGGCACAAAAGCATGGGTACCGTCACTGATGGCATCTGCCTCACATTCCAGAGCATGATTTAAGAAACGGTCGATCAGAATGGGTCTGTCAGGCGTCACACCGACAGCCGCTTTCATATATTCTGTCATGCTGTCATCATCGTACACAACTTCCATACCTCGTCCGCCAAGTACATAGGAGGGACGAACCATAACGGGATAACCGATTCTGTTTGCAATCTCAACGGCTTCTTCCACGTTAACCGCCATACCTGATTCAGGCATGGGGATCTCAAGCTTCTCCATCATGGCGCGGAACAGATCACGGTCCTCAGCAAGATCAATTACGGAAGGTGACGTACCCAGAATCTTTACCCCGTTCTTTTCCAGCTCTGCCGCCAGATTTAAAGGGGTCTGACCGCCAAACTGTGCGATCACACCAAGGGGCTTTTCTTTTTTATAAATACTTAAAACATCTTCCAGTGTCAAAGGCTCAAAATAGAGCTTATCGGAAGTATCATAATCTGTGGAAACCGTCTCCGGATTACAGTTCACTATAATCGTCTCAAAGCCAAGCTTTTTCAGTGCCAATGACGCGTGGACACAGCAATAGTCAAACTCAATACCCTGTCCGATACGGTTGGGTCCTCCGCCCAGGATCATAATCTTAGGTTTATCAGTACTTACCGGATTCTTATCGGATGCATTGTATGTGGAATAATAATATGCGCTGTCCTGCGTTCCGCTGACATGAACGCCTTCCCAGGCTTCCTCCACACCAAGCCGGATGCGATGATTGCGGATATCCTCCTCGGGAATCTGAAGCAGCTGACTCAAATACTTGTCGGAGAAGCCGTCCTTCTTGGCACTGATCAGCATCTCATCCTCCGGCATACTGCCTTTACATTTGAGGAGCGCTTCCTCTTCCTCCACCAGTTCCTTCATCTGCTCAATAAAGTAAGCTTTTACCTTTGTGATCTCAAAGATTTCCTCTACCGTAGCTCCCTTACGGAGAGCTTCATACATAAGAAAATGACGTTCGCTGGAAGGTGTTGCCAGTCTCTTCAGCAGTTCTTCCTTGGAAAGAGAATCAAAATTCTTCACATGCCCAAGTCCATAACGGCCTGTTTCCAGGGAACGGATGGCTTTCTGAAAAGCTTCCTTATAGGTTTTGCCGATGCTCATGACCTCGCCCACGGCGCGCATCTGGGTACCAAGCTTGTCCTCAACACCTTTAAACTTTTCAAATGCCCAGCGGGCAAATTTGATCACCACATAATCGCCGTCCGGCACATATTTATCAAGCGTTCCGTATTTACCACAGGGGATATCCTTCAAGGTCAGTCCTGCTGCCAGCATGGCGGAAACAAGTGCAATAGGAAAGCCTGTGGCTTTGGATGCCAAAGCGGAAGAACGGGAGGTACGGGGATTGATCTCGATGACAATAATACGGTCTGTCACAGGATCATGGGCAAACTGCACATTGGTTCCTCCAATAACCTGCACGGACTCCACGATTTTATAAGCCTGCTCCTGCAGTCTTTTCTGACATTCCTCGGAAATGGTAAGCATAGGCGCCGCACAGAAGGAATCTCCTGTATGCACCCCAAGAGGATCAATATTTTCGATAAAACATACGGTAATGATATTGTTGTCGGCATCGCGGACAACCTCAAGCTCCAGCTCCTCCCATCCGAGAATGGATTCCTCCACCAGAACCTGTCCCACTAACGATGCCTGCAGACCTCTTGCACAGACTGTTTTTAATTCTTCCTTGTTATATACGAGGCCGCCGCCTGCTCCTCCCATGGTATAGGCAGGGCGAAGAACAACAGGATATCCCAGCTCATCCGCAATGGCAAGTGCCTCCTCCACAGAATATGCCACCTCAGAGCGGGCCATTTCAATGCCCAGCTCATTCATGGTCTTCTTAAACTCAATCCGGTCCTCACCACGCTCAATGGCATCTACCTGGACACCGATTACTTTCACGTTGTATTTATCAAGTATACCTGCTTTATTCAGCTCTGCACATAAGTTAAGCCCTGACTGTCCTCCCAGATTGGGAAGCAGCGCATCAGGGCGTTCCTTTGCAATAATCTGCTCAAGCCGCTCTACGTTCAGCGGCTCAATATATGTCACATCTGCCGTCTCCGGGTCAGTCATGATTGTTGCGGGGTTGGAATTCACAAGCACGATCTCATATCCAAGCTTGCGAAGTGCCTTACATGCCTGTGTTCCCGAATAGTCAAACTCACAGGCCTGTCCGATGATGATGGGGCCTGATCCTATAATCAATACCTTATGAATATCTGTCCTTTTAGGCATAAAAAAATCCTCCTGAGTCGTTATAGTTTTCCTAAAAATGATTTTATCATTATACCGTTACAGGTGTCAATTTGGATACTATAATTCTTCAGAAGGTATTTTTTAGAGTTATATCATTACTTCTTTAGTATTCTTCTGCAACATCAATCTCTTCCTGTTCCTTCTCGATCGGCTGTTCAAAACCGGGTGTATGCTGCAGGTACATTGCATAGTAACCGCATCCCACGATACCGGCTCCGCCCACGATGTTTCCCAGTGTTACCGGCAAAAGATTTAGTAGGAGAAAGCTTCCAAAATTTAAGCCTTCCGCCGCAATTCCATATTCATGGGCTGTGAGAATTCCTGCCACACCAAAATAAATATCCGCAATGCTGTGTTCAAAGCCACAGAGCACGAAGAGCATTACCGGCCAGAAGCTCATCAAAAGTTTCCCCGACACTTTCTTTGCCGCAAATGCTGCCCACACTGCAATGCACACCAGAATATTGCACATGATTCCTTTGATAAAAGCTTCCGGAAAAGACTGCTGTACACGGCTCATCGCTGCTGCCACCACCTTTTCGGCAAGAAATCCGCCAAACAGATCAGGTACACGACCATACACCACCATTACCGCCACAAAGGTTGCTCCAATAAAGTTTCCGGCAAACACGAAAAACCAGTTTTTCAACATTTGAAAAACTGTAACCTCTCCGGATAACAGCGCAATTATGATCAGATTATTCCCCGTAAAGAGCTCGCTGCCCGCTACCAGCACCATAGCCATACCTGCCGGAAATACACAGGCGCTGACAAGCCTTGAAACAGACGGATTCTCGATAGTAGCTCCCGCCGTAGTAGCCGCAATTCCCGCAAAGCCGATAAAGATCCCCGCAAATATCCCAAGAATCAGCATTTTGTAGGCGGACAGCCTTACCTTGTGCATCCCGATCTCTATAAAATTTTTTGCTATTTCCAAAGGTGAATGCATATAGTTTCCTCCGTTTTTGAAATAAGTATATCATCCCCAGTGAAAAATGAACAGACCATTCATCCGTTCTAACAAGAAAGTCCCTTATTCTGACTTCCCAAATTATAGGGACAGATATCTCTGCACTTATGGCAGGATATCCGCCATATCTGCTTTTCTTCATCGTCGCCGAATGCATAATTCCAGCAGTCATTCTGATTGATCTCTCTGTTTTGCAGTGCATTGACAGGACAAGCATTTACACATAAGTTGCAGTCATTGCATATGTTTTCTTTCATTTCATCTGGTTCAAGCTCCTGATTGCACAAAACACAGCCTAGCCAAATCATGCTTCCAAATTCCGGTGTGATCAATAAGCTGTGTCTTCCGATGGTTCCAAGCCCTGCCGCCTGCGCAGCATGTTTCTGGGAAACAATAGAACGCCACCTGTTCGTATTCTTATCCCACTCGCTCTCATTTGTGGGTATCGGCACACAAACAATCCCGTATTTTTCCATTTCAATGCAGAAATCCAGTGCTATGGCATCCATCTTTGGTGTGATGGAATTTCTGACTCTGGTATAAGGAATCGGTGTTTTGCAAGACAATGTTCCCACAGGAAATCTGCATCCGAAAGATATCACAGATTTACAGGACGGCATCACATCCAGCGGATGATATCCTTTTGGTGCATCATCAAACCTGTCTATACTTGCAATCCCACATAAATCCACACCCAGAGAAAAAAGGATTTCTTTTACTTTTCTACTGTCTATCATAAGAGCTTCTCCTCTGCCACATCCAAAATTTCAGGATCCTCTGATGCGGCTTGAACACTTTCTATGGCTTACTTTCTTGCAAGCTGCAAATCAATAGTATCATATAATGTAAATGAACCACCATATTGATTTATTGTCTCTTCTATTTTTGAAAAGAATTCAGTTCTAATCGTTTCTTCAATAGCAATATGATCTGAATATGTTCCCAGTAATTCGGTATACTTTTTAGCAGAATAAGTTCTCGTCCTATAAAATAAGGCATGCTTGATATCAATAAAACCATATTTTTCAGCAATTTGAGCTCTCTGTATAGCCCGCTCCTCACTATATTCCTTTTCGGATTTTATATCTATGCCATAGTATTCATAATAATACTTAGAATATAGTTTATCTATTTCTTCCGAAAGAACTGTATTACCCTTATCACGATATACCGCAGCAAGCATAGGGAGTGTAGCCACACTCCCGAAAAACACTCCCGCCCGTCCTGCCGGATGGCGGCGCGTCTGCTTGTTGGGATAATCCCAAACCCTTATTGGAAACGGAAAGGACGGTGAACAAATGGCAAACAGAACGAGGAACATTGTGCTGCGTGTCCCTGTGACCGCAGAGGAACGGACATTGATTGAGAAAAAAATGCAGCAGATGGGGACGCGCTGCTTCTCCGTCTATGCCCGGAAAATGCTGATTGACGGCTATGTTATCAAGATTGATTACAGCGACATAAAGGCTATGACTGCCGAGCTGCAAAAGATCGGCACAAATATCAATCAGATTGCCCGACGTGTCAATGCAACGGGGACAATCTATGCGCAGGACATTGAGGACATTAAGGGGGTGCTGAATGAAATATGGCTGTCACAAAGATCCATCCTATCAAAAGCACCTTGAAGAAAGCCCTTGACTACATCACCAACCCTGCAAAGACAGACGATAAACTGTATGTGTCCTCTTTCGGCTGCGCGGTGGAAACCGCAGACATTGAGTTTGAGAAAACGCGGCTGCGGGCAATGAATAAGGGGAATAACCTTGCCCATCACCTGATACAGGCATTTGAACCGGGTGAGGTTACGCCGGAAGCAGCCCATGAGATCGGGCGGCAGCTTGCCGACAGCATCCTTGGCGGTAAATATGAATATGTGCTGACTACCCATATTGACAAAGGCCATGTGCATAACCACATTATTTTCTGTGCCGTGGATTTTGCAGAGCATAAGAAGTATATCTCCAATCGGAAAAGCTATGGCTTTATCCGCAGAACGAGTGACAGACTGTGCAAGGAAAACGGATTGTCCGTTGTGATCCCCGGCGCGGATCGCGGCAAGCATTATGCAGAATGGGATGCCCAGCGCAAGGGAACAAGCTACAAGGCAAAGCTGAAAATCGCCATTGATAAGCTCATACCTGTGTCTGCCGATCTGGACGATCTGCTGCGGCGGCTGGAAGCCGAGAGCTATGAGATCAGGCGCGGCAAATATATTTCATTCCGCGCACCCGGACAGGAACGCTTCACCCGCTGTAAGACGCTTGGAGAAAGCTACACAGAGGAAGCCTTAGCCGAGCGCATCAAGGGCAAAATCATTACCAAAGAGCCAAAGCCGGAACGCAAAGGAGTGTCGCTGCTCATAGATATTGAAAACTGTATTAAGGCGCAGCAGTCGGCGGGCTATGAGCGTTGGGCAAAGATTGAAAATCTGAAACGCGCCGCCCGGACAATGGTATTTCTTGATCAGAACGGGATTGCCAGGTACACGGATTTGCAGCAGAAAATCGCAGAGCTGCAGGACGGGCAGGAACAGACCGCCGCAGCCCTCAAAGCAGCGGAAAGCCGTTTGTCCGATATGGCGCTGCTGATCAAGCATATTGAAACATACAGGGAGCTAAGGCCGCTGTACGATGAGTACAGGAAATCCCGCGACAAGGAAAAATATCTGCGCGGGCATGAAAGTGAAATCATCCTCTTTGAAGCAGCGGCAAAGGCACTGAAAACGGCAGGCGTGTCCGGTAAGCTCCCTGATTCCACCAAGCTCAAAGCAGACTATAAGCGGCTTGCTGCCGAAAAGGACAGGCTGTATTCCGAATACGGAAAGCTGAAAAAGCAGCTTCGGGAATACGATGCCGTCAAGCAGAATGTGGACAGCATTTTGTCCCCTGTTCAGCAGCGGGAACAGGAAAAAATGTTGTAGAAATATTGACATTCACACATATATTTATATATAATAAATGTGTGATAATGTTTCGATTGGGGGTGTGCGTTTGGACGCAAAAGAAACCATTAAGGCGCTTTTGGAAGCGTCTGAGGACGGAACGATTACTGCCGAACAGGTAACACAGGCAGGACTGCACCGCAGCGTATTGCAGGAGCTTGTAAAAAGCGGTGAGCTGTACCGCTTCGGACGCGGGTTGTATGTACGCAGTGGGATATGGGAAGATGAACTGTATCTGTTGCAGCGGAAATACGGACGCGGGATCTATTCTATGGAAACCGCTCTTTACTTGCACGGATATTCAGACCGTGCCCCAGCGCAGTACACCATGACTTTTCCAAAGGGCTATAACACCCCGTCACTGAAACAGGAAAATGTCACGATCAAATGGGTACAGCAGTTAAACTATCCTCTCGGCATTATTGAGATCCCCTCGCCCTGCGGCAATCCTATTCGCGTATATGACCTTGAAAGAACGCTTTGCGATCTGCTGCGCGGCAGCGGCGGCGACATTCAAATCATCAATCCGGCAATGAAGCGGTATGTGGTTTCCAAAGAACGGGACATTCACAAACTTTTGCAGTATGCACAGCAGTTAAGAGTACAGCCAAAGGTACAACGGTATCTGGAAATTCTGCTGTGATGCAATTGAAAAAAAGGAGGCGTATGTATGGGTTATCTGGCAGCGCAGGGCGCAATTTTGGCAATCGGCATTGTGATCGGGATTGCGGTATTTTTGCTGCTGTTATGGCTGCAACGTACCAGTGTCGGTTTCTGGGTGATCGGTGGACTGCTCACGCTGGTTTATGCGGCGGCAGCCGGGCTGCTGGCGTGTTTGCTTACAGAAAAAGATCTTGTTTGGGGCTGGGTGACTTTCGGCATCGTGTTCCTCGTGATCGGCGGGCTGCACCTTCACGCAAGGGACAACTGAAAATTCCAGTCGGTGACTCAATAATCTGAAAACGGGCATAATAGAAAGGATACACACTATGAATGAGATAGCGAAGTATGGCGATATGATCAATGAAATCAAAGAAGTTTTGCAGTCTGCGCGGCAGAACGTGGCGCAGCAGGTAAACACAGAGCTTTTAACTACTTACTGGAACATCGGGCGTATTATCGTAGAGCATGAGCAGCAAAGCAGGGAACGTGCTGAATACGGACAGCAGACATTAAAAGAACTGTCCAGAGTGCTGACAAAGGAATTTGGCAAGGGATTTTCCCGTTCCAATCTGCAAAATATGAGGGCGTTTTACCTCACCTATCAAAAATGCCAGACACCGTCTGGCAAATTGAGCTGGTCGCACTATTGTGAACTGCTTTCCATATCCGACGCAGATAAACGCAGCTTTTACGAAAAGGAAGCAATCAATTCCGGTTGGTCTGTCCGGGAATTAAAGCGTCAGATGGCAACATCCCTCTATGAAAGACTGCTGCTTTCTGATGGAAAAACAAATAAGGAAACGGTGCTTGCCCTTGCGCAAAAAGGAATTGAAATGGCTTCTCCCGGCGACATCATCAAAGACCCCTATGTTTTTGAGTTTCTGGGCATTCCCGAAAGCAAGCCGGTTATGGAAAGCGAGCTTGAAAAAGCACTTGTCCAGCAGATTGAAAAATTTCTTTTGGAGCTGGGGCGCGGTTTTATGTTTGTCGGCACACAGCAGAGGGTTACACTGAACAACATTCATTACTATGTGGATATGGTTTTTTACAACAAACCTCTCCGTGCCTATGTACTGATCGAACTGAAAACGGTCAAGCTGCTGCCGGAAGCGGTCGGACAGCTCAATATGTATCTCAATTATTATGCCGCAGAGGTCAACGATCCCGACGATAACCCACCCATTGGTATTATTCTTTGTACTGATAAGACAAATGTGGAAGCGGAATATGCTCTCGGCGGTCTTTCCAACAACATCTTTGCCTCGCGCTATACCTATGTAATCCCGAATAAGGACGAACTGATCGCACAGGTGGAAGCGGTCTTGAGAGAATGGCATGAGCCGGAAGCGGACGGAGACAAAGAGGATTAAAGTCACTGTTTAGGAGCATAAAAAGCGGCTTGCAGTAAGGCTTTCTGGCACGGAAACCAAGCTGCCCGTATGTTTTCCTTTCCACAAGAGAAAACTGTCTTTGAAACCGTGACACTTTGGCAAAAAGAAAATGCGGGACGCAGCAGCCGAAGATGGCCGCCGCGTCCCGCGTCGTTTTTATTCCGTATCGGAAAGCGTCATAGAGAACTTCGCTTCCTCAAATGCTGCATCGGTCATATTATGCAGCTTTTGGATTGTCTGCCCGGCAAGCTGGCGCATATCTGCGTCCATGTCGGGCAGGGCACCGGAAATAGCCGTCATTGTCCTGCGGCGGTCATCGTGGTGATACATACAGATCAGGTTTTCTTCCTCCACGGTAAAAGAAATGCTATTCATGTTCAAACCTCCAAATCCTGTTCTTTTGTCTTAGCAGCCGTCTTTTTCGGGGCGGCTGCCTTTCTCTGTCCGGCTTTGAGCTGCGAGCGCACAGAGGGGCGTGGCCTGCGCAGGGGCAGATCTCGTTTTTCGTCACTGCTTATGAGAGCAAACACACCGCGCCTGTCCTTCATACCGGATAAGCACAGTGACTTATAGGGAAGCACGGCAAATAAGCGATCTTGCTCCCGGCTGGATGCGATGCGTTCAAAGTACGGTGATACCGCCACCATGAAATGTGTTCCGTTTGGGCTATTGGGCGATTGCAACGCCTGAAATGCGGTGGAGATCCGCTGTGCTTCGATAAGTACCTTTTCATCAGACAGTTTCCCAATATGTGCTTTGAAATCACCGGGCGCAAGCAGCTCTCTCTTTCGGCTCTCGTCGCGCAGCAGCTCCCGCAGGGCGTCCGGGTCATGGGGCACAGCTTCGTAGCGCAGAAACTTTCCATACTCCCGATCCGGCACGGCTTCAAATTGGTAATCCTTGGGCAGCTCCCGTGATCCGTTTTCATAGATCAGGCGGTTGTTGTCTGTTCGCAAGGCAATCTGGGCTGCAAGTTCGGCTTTTCGTGCGTAGTCCAGCTCATAAATGCTGCCTTTCAACTTACCGCCCTCTACGCCGGACAGTACCACTGCGTAGGCAAGCACACGTTCCTTGGTCTGTTCATGGTAGAAACGAAAGGTGTTATGCCCCCGCGTTCCGCGCAGGAACACATCCCGTTCCCGCAGGCAATGTGTCCCGTTGGGGCGGCAAAACCAGAGATAAATTTTATCCTCAGTATTTTTACTTACTGCCGCCCGGGTCAGTATCTTCTTGTCAATGTCAAAATCATTTCGGAAAAATGCTGTATTCTGCTGCATGATCTGTTGCAGCGATGCCAGCACGTCCACATTTTCAAACTTATTCATAGCTTACTCCATTTCCAGCGCCTGCCGGACACTGCGCCTTGCTTCCTGTTCTTTTTCTTTCTGCTTCGGCTTTGCCGCAGCCTGCGTCCGGTCTGCTTTAAGTTGGGCGCGAATTGACGGCTTTTTCCCGTCAGCGCTGCGCTGGGGCGTCCTGCCGTCCTCGGCCTTAACCGCAGCGGCAAGGGCAGACAGGGAGATCACTTCGCCGCGCTTTGCCTTTTCTTCCAACTCGTCCACAGACGGGGTGTTGTTGATCCGCCCGTCGATCATGTTGTAATTCTGTTCGGTGGTCAGTTCTGCCGTGCGCATATAGTTTTCCGGTACCCGCTGTTCGGCAGCAATGGCATAGGCTTGTGTGCCATTGCCCATAATGAGATATTTGCCGTCCTCTGAACTGTGATGATAGCCATAGCCTGCGGCTTCCATCTGCTCGCGGCTCATGCCGATAACATGAAAGCTACCACGGGGCGTTGTAATTCTTTCCCCGGTCATAAGTGTGTCGGGGGTAGCTGCTTCCTGCTGATACTGGGCGTTGCGCTGCAAATCAACCGGCTTGTCCCCGGTGACAGGCTGAATACAGGGAATATGCTCTGCGGCGCGGTAGGCGTTCATATTAAGCTGCCGCTGCCATGCACCGACGCTGGGTGCCCAGCGGAAGCCGTTGGCTTTCAGCTCGTCCCGCGTATTGAAGATAGTAAGAAGAAAGGAAAGAAAGGACTTTGCATTTTATCGTGTGCGAAAAAGAAACCATTTCTTTCAGATCCTAAGTTCTTGAAATACAAAGGATTTGAACCCTGTGATGAAGTTGACAATGGCGTTCAGC
>JAGAQU010000111.1 GCA_017622575.1 Lachnospiraceae bacterium | reverse complement strand
GAAGAGTACTGCTTAAGGCTGGCTGAGGTTCTTGGTATTGATTCCAAGATAACTCTCGTTTTAAGCGAGCATCCTTATAAAGGAAATACCGATCCTGTTCTTTACAGATTGCATGAAGTTCTTGACACCTATGGACCTGCTATTAAGGAACTCATTCATGAAAAAGGTGGGAATGCCATCATGAGTGCTATTGATTTTGGTATTGATGTTGATATTCAGGAAGATCCTCATGGCAACAGAGTTATTATTACCTGGAATGGTAAACTTCTCCCGTATAGTAAACAGGGACAGTATCCTTGGTAAATCATTTATTATTCGGAAGGAAGTGAATATATGGAAACTGCTGTAATTGAAAAAATCTCCGGTGTTGCAAGAGTAAAAGCAGACTATGCTAAGAGCAGTTTTTTTAAATGCTTTGTTTACTCAATGTTTGCAGGTGCCTACATTGGTATAGGTATAACCTTGATTTTTACTCTCGGTGCACAGATAAGCGGTTGTGAATATACAGCCGGACTCACAAAATTAGTAATGGGCGCAAGTTTTGGTCTTGCACTTTCAATGTGCATAATGTGCGGCAGTGATTTGTTTACCGGTAACAATTTACTATTGGGCGTAGGTGCCATGACCAAACGTATATCTTGGCTTGAAGCCTTTCATGTTTGGGGGATCAATCTTATCGGCAATCTTGCAGGATCGCTTTTGGTAGCCTGGATAATTAAGATGAGCGGTCTGCTTAATAATGAGCAGTTTGGCACCTTTGTTGTAAATATGAGTGCCAATAAAATCAGTCCCAGCTTTGTACAGTTATTCTTTCGAGGCGCTCTTTGTAATGTCTGTGTCTGTGTAGCTGTATGGTGCGGACAAAAGCTTACAAGTGAAGCAGCAAAACTTATAATGATCTGGTGGGGTCTGTTTGCATTCATCGGCATTGGTCTAGAACATAGTATCGCAAATATGACTCTACTTGCATTAGGAGTATTTTCGCCTTATGCTTCTACAAATGAATTAGTAACCTGGGGTGGATATTGTTCAAATCTTATTCCTGTCATTTTAGGCAATTTCTTTGGTGGAGTTGTATTGTTTGCATTACCATACTACTTCTGCTCAAAGAAAAAGAATGAAAAGACAGCATAAAAATAATAAGTTTCGTAACCATTCCATAACAAAAACCGCAAAAATCAATTTCCTGCGATTTGGGTACTGCGTAAATGAGACTCATAAAACCGT
This sequence comes from Lachnospiraceae bacterium, assembly GCA_017622575.1. GTDB lineage: Bacteria > Bacillota > Clostridia > Lachnospirales > Lachnospiraceae > Suilimivivens. The sequence continues at coordinate 61,104 of JAGAQU010000111.1, read as the reverse complement.
GGAAGCCTTTGCTGAACACGGTTTTAATCTCTGAGGCTCATTGAAGCGCTTAGTGCACATGAGCAGCGGATTGATTTTTGCGGATTTTGTAATTTAAATAATTTGCAATTTAATGATTTATAATTAGTATTTCTTCCTTCCCTTTAACTCCTCATACAGCATCACATAATTCTCATACCTGACCCTGCTGATCTTCCCCTCATTAAGCGCTTCCTTTACACCACACACCGGCTCACTGATATGGGAGCAACCTCCAAACTTACAGTTCTTCTCATATTCTGCAAATTCAGGATAGAATCCCTGCAGATCCTCCTTCTCCATATCAAAAAGAGAAAGGGACGTAAATCCCGGTGTATCACAGATATAAGTGTCCTCTAATACGGCAAACAGCTCGGCATGCCTTGTGGTATGCTTTCCACGTTCGATCTTCCTGCTGATCTCTCCCGTTTCCATCTGCGCCTGGGGACAAAGAGCATTGATGATGGTAGACTTGCCGACACCGCTTGGACCTGCCACCACAGTGGTTTTTCCCCGCAAACGTGATTTTATCTCTTCTATTCCGTCGTTTTGCTTTCCGCTGACGAACAGGACCTCGTAACCGCAGCCGCCGTAAGCTGCCACAAGCTCTGCCTTCTCCTCTTCCGATGCAATATCCTTTTTGTTAAAGCAGATGATACAGGGCAGCTTTTGCTGCTCCATATTGATCAGAAATCTGTCAAGCAGATTGTAATTGGGGTCCGGCTTTACAATGGCAAAGATCACCAGTGCCTGATCGATATTGGCTGCTGCCGGTCTGATCAGCTGATTCTTTCTCGGAAGAATATCCACAATATTGCCAAGCAGCTTTTCCTTGTCTGTCAGTTCTATGGAGACCAGATCTCCCACGAGAGGCTTAATCTGTTCTTTTCTAAAGATTCCCTTTGCCTTACATTCCACGATTCCCTCGGTTGTATAGACATAATAGAACCCTGCAATTCCCTTAATGATCTTTCCCTGCATATAGTGCCATCCTGCCTGCTCTATTCCTAGATAAAGGTAACAGGACGATGAATCTCCTTATTTTCTGTAGTGCCTTCTATCGTTGTGACGGTGCCATCCTCATTCGTTACATTGGTGGCTTCCGTAGTATTCTGATATTGAAATAAAATATAACCTGTATCTGTCTGAATCCCGGTGATATTCTGTGCGGCAATCGGGAATGAGGATGTCTGTGTACTCATCAGCTGGGTACCGTCATCAGCCATCAGCGTCACTGTCACCATAGTTCCTACCTTGTAATTGGGATCCTCCTCCTGGGTAGGCGGTGTAATACTGTCAGAGAATCTGTAGGTAGCCTGTGTAGGTCCAAGGCTGATATGAATATCCACAGCTGTTCCTGGTTCCACATATGCGCCTACAGAATAGCTTTGGTAACACACTAGTCCCGCAAGCGCAGGATCCTCATTGTTTACCTCTGTCACTGTTCCCAGCTGCAGTCCGGCTTCCACCAGAAGACTCATAGCCTCCTCTTCTCCCTTTCCCATCACATCAGGAACCTTGATCTTTGCATTTTCGGCTCCCTTGCTGATACAGATGGTAACGGTAGCACCGGATGCTGCCTTACTGCCACCTTCCGGCGACTGGCTGATAATACTTCCTTCTTTGATATACTGGTCAAAGCCCTCCGTCTTATTTACGTTAAAGCCTTTCTGTTCCAGATTGGATACTGCCTCTGCCTCTGTAAGTCCGATTACTTTGGGAACCTCAATTCCTTCGGAGCCGGCGCTGACTGTCAGAACCACATTGGTTCCCGTATCCACCATCTCTCCTTTTTTGACACTGGAGTCCATCACGATTCCCTGCTTATATTCCGTACTTTCTTTATATTCAATTTCAGGAGTCAGGTTCAATTTCAGAAGTGCAACCTTCACATCATCGATGTTTTTGCCCACCACTTCAATCATCTCTACCTGCTGTTTCTCTTCTGAAATCTCAGTTTCTTCTCCGTTCCCCGATGAGCCGAACCGGAAAATGCCAAAGGCTCTTCCCACCAGAAATAATACAATACAACCGATGACAACCGCAGCTACCACTGCAAGCACGGTAGTGACACGTTCCATCTTCGAATCGTATCCTGCCTCCTCGTCATCTTTATAATCGTCCTCCTCATAATCCTCTTCCGTATACACCTTTTTCTTGGATGTTTCTTTCGGAACAGGAGCACTGCTCTTTTTCTTGACCTTTTTCTTTTTGACAGCCTTTTTTACATCTTTTTCCTTCCGAAGATGCATGGCTTCTTCCATGGAATCCCGTCTCTCAGACTGTTTCTTGATCTGGGAAATGTCCTTGTCTGTGATCATGCGGGTGGATGCTTCCTTATCAGGATCTGCTATCTGTACAAAATCCTCATCCGGATTCATCAAAGATCTTTTGAGATCCACGATCAGCTCTCCCATGGACTGATATCTTCGATCCGGGCTTTTCTGACAGCACTTGAACACGATCTGCTCCACGCTGACCGGTATTTCCGGAACATAATCTCTGGGTGAGGGCATTTCCTCCTGAATATGCTTGATGGCAATGGCAACCGTTGTCTCGCCGTTAAACGGCACCCGTCCGGTCAGCATTTCAAACATAGTGATACCAAGGGAATAGATATCACTCTTTTCATCGGAATATCCGCCTCTTGCCTGCTCCGGAGAGGTATAGTGAACCGATCCCATCACATTGGAAGTAATCGTGTTGCTGGTGGCTGCCTTGGCAATTCCGAAATCCGTTACCTTTACCTTACCTTCCTTGGAAATAATAATATTCTGAGGCTTGATATCGCGGTGAATAATGTGATTATTGTGGGCAGCTTCTATCCCCATGCTGACCTGAATGGCGATACTGATGGCCTCTTTTACCGAAAGTCTGGCTTTCTTCTCAATGTATTTTTTGAGAGTGATTCCCTCCACCAGTTCCATTACAATATAGTAGATTCCCTCTTCCTCTCCTACATCATACACATTCACGATATTGGGATGTGTCAGCCCTGCTGCTGCCTGTGCTTCAATCCTGAATTTAGAAACAAAGTTGGCATTTTCACTGAATTCCTGTTTTAAGACTTTGACAGCAACGAATCGATTCAGCTTATGATCCTTTGCTTTGTACACATCAGACATTCCGCCTGTACCGATCTTTTCCAGTATTTCGTATCTGTCTCCTATCATCATTCCTATTTTAATCATGATCTAACCTCTCCATGCGTAATGGGCAGCTTCTATCTGCCTTCTTCGGCGAACATATCAATTACGATTACCGCTATGTTATCTCTGCCGCCATTTTGATTGGCCGCTTCTATCAGTTCTTCCGCTCTCTCTTCTATGGTACCCTGACTTCTTAAAATTCTGCCGATTTCCTCGTCCTCTAACATATTGGTCAGTCCGTCGGAGCACATTAGCACAATATCACCGCTTTTCAATTCTTCATGAAAGAAGTCTATCTCTATGGTATCTCTTGCACCGATTGCTCTGGTAATAATATTTTTATCCGGGTGATTTCTTGCAGCCTCTCTGTCAATCCCACCCATTCGAACCATCTCTTCCACCAGGGAATGGTCTCTTGTAATTTGTCTGACTTCATCATTGATGATGTACAGTCTGCTGTCTCCCACATTGGCAACCTGCAGATACTTTCCGAGGCAGGTCGCAGCTACTACCGTGGTTCCCATACCAAGCAGACTTTCATCTTCCCTTGCCTTCTTTCTGACCTGATCGTTGGCTATCCTGATTGCCTTGCTTAAGATACGGATGGGACTCTTTTCAAAACAGCCCCGTATCTCCCTTACCATGGTCTCTACCGTGCATTTGGAAGCATAATCGCCGGCCTGATGTCCTCCCATACCATCCGCCACAATATAAACATTGGGAAGATTTCCTACCGGCTCATCCGACGAATACACAAAATCCTGATTCAGTTTTCTTTTTCTTCCGATATCCGTTACAGAAAAGGACTTAATCACTTTTCTTACCTCCTATTGCAGTGACCGCTCTATATGTCTACGCCTAAGTTGTCCGCAGGCACCATCAATATCTCTTCCCATTTCCCTTCTAATAGTAACATTTATTCCGTTTTTTTCAAGTTTATTTTTAAATGCCTGAATCGCACTGCCTTCTGACTGCACAAAATTCCGTTCCTTTATGGGGTTTACGGGAATCAGATTTACATGACAGTTTAAGGGTTTTACCAGCTCAATAAGCTCGCCTGCATCCTCATCGGTATCATTTACACCGCCCACCAGACTGTATTCGAAGGTAATCCTTCTCCCCGTCTGATCAAAATAGTAGCTGCACGCTTCCATCAGCTCACGGATGGAATATTTATTTGCAATGGGCATCAGCTTTCTTCTCTTTTCATCTGTGGTGGCATGCAGGGAGAGGGCCAGTGTGATCTGTAGTTTTTTCTCTGCCAGCTCTCTGATTTTCGGCACAAGACCACAGGTGGATACCGTAAGGTTTCTCTGGCTGATATGTAACCCTTCCTCATCTGTAAGAAGCCTGATAAAGATAAGAAGATTGTCAAAATTATCAAGAGGTTCCCCTGTTCCCATAACCACCACATTGGAAACTCTTTCTCCTGTCAGACGGGTGATGGCATAAATCTGATCCAGCATTTCAGAAGGCGCAAGATTCCGTGCGAGGCCGTCCAGGGTGGAAGCACAAAATGCACAGCCCATGCGGCATCCCACCTGGGAGGAAATACAGACACTGTTTCCGTGTTTATATTTCATCCACACACTTTCCACCACATTGCCGTCACTAAGTTCAAAAAGAAATTTTTTTGTTCCGTCTATTTTTGACTCCTGCTGTCTGATACACTTAAGGTTTGTATAGCTGTAACGCTGTCTGCATTTTTCCTTCAGTGCAGCAGAAATGTTTGTCATCTCATCAAAGCTCTCTGCCAGCTTTTTGTGCATCCATTCGTGCAGCTGTTTTGCGCGGAAAGGCTTTTCCGAAAGCTCTGCCATATCTGTCTTCAATTCTTCCAGGGTCATTGATTTGATATCGATCATCTTATTCCTCCCTGCGAAGCCTTGCAAGGAAAAAGCCGTCTGTTTCGTGAATTCCCGGCAAAAGCTGCAACATTCCTTTTTTTCCTTCTTCCTTTAAGCACTCCGGAAGAAAGGGAGAAAGGTTTTCTGTCTGAAAGGGATAATTTTCGGTGAACCATTTTACGTTTTCTTCGTTTTCATCGGGATTGACGGTACAGGTACTGTAAATAAGAACACCACCCTTTTTCACATACTGCCAGACTACACTTAAGATTTCTCTTTGAAGCTCCTTAAGCTGCTTTAGTCCCTCTTCTGACACATGATACTTGATATCTGTCTTTTTCCCGATAATACCAAGCCCGGAACAGGGAAGATCACACAAAAGCACGTCCGCTGTTTCCACATCCTCTTCTCGAAGCTGCCTTGCATCGGACACAAAAGCTTCCACATTCTTTACATTCATTCTTCTTATATTATCCCGAATCATTTCTGCTTTATACTCTGTCAGGTCTCTTGCCGATACAAAGCCTGTTCCCTGCAGCTTCTCTGCCGCATGTAAGGCCTTTCCTCCGGGAGAAGCGCACACATCGATCACTCTGTCTCCCTTCTTGATGTCAGCTGCCTCACACACCAGCATACTGCTCACATCCTGAACCATAAACAGCCCTTCTGTAAACCCCGGAAGGGCACTGATTCCTTCTGCATTCAGAATCTCAAATGCATACGGCAGATAAGGATGCTTTTTGACCCTTACGCCGCTCTTTTTCATTTCATTCAGGAAAACCTCTCTGTCCTCTTCCTTTAGAGTTTCCTTTAAGCGGACCGTAACGGGAGATGCCTCAAGAAAGCTTTCCAGCATCTTTTTCGTCTGCAAAGCTCCCCGCTCGGAAAGAAATTTTTCTACCAGCCACTCAGGCATGGAATACTTTACAGACAAATAGCCGGCCGTATTCCTTTCCTCCTCCGGCCAGCTGATTTCCTCTTTCTTTCTGGCAATATTTCTGAGTACGCCGTTGACAAACCCCTGTAGATTTTTAAATCCGCGTTTTCCTGCAAGTTTTACCGCCTCATTACACACGGCACGCTCAGGAACACTGTCCATAAAAAGCAGCTGATAGACACTGACTCTTAATAGATTCCGGATAAACGGCTTCATTTTGGAAACAGAAACCTTGGAAAACTGATTCAGCACATAATCAATCTCAATCTTTCTCTCAAGCGTTCCCTCCGTTATCCTTTTTAAGAAGGCCTTATCTCTGCCATCCATATAATTATACTTGTCAAGGACGTTTCTGATTACCAGATGACTGTATTTATTCTGTTCTGCAATTTCAAGCAGCATGTTTACTGCCAGTTCCCTTGTGTTTTCCAACGTTCCGTTCCCTTCCGGCTTTTAGTCATCTCTTCTTCGTCTTCCCGAAAGAAGTACCAGACGGAGAAGCTGCAAAATAGAAGATGCCGCCGCTGCCACATAGGTAAGAGCCGCCGCTCCCAGCACTCTCTTACAATCGTCCACCTCATCATCACTCATGATTCCGTAATTTCCAAGCATTTTAAGCACTCTTCCGGAAGCATTGAATTCCACAGGCAAAGTCACGATCTGAAAAAGGACTGCCAGGGAAAACACCCATATTCCTATGGTAGCCAAAGAAAAGTAACCTCCGCCCGGAAGTTCAAAACCGATTCCCAGGATAAGTCCCAGAATCACCAGCGGAAGTCCCAGCTTAGAACCAAGGTTGGCAAGCGGAACAAGGGCAGAACGAAGCTTTAAGGGAAGATATCCCTTGTGATGCTGCAGAGCATGTCCGCATTCATGTGCCGCCACACCGATTGCCGCTACGGACATGGAATCATAGACAGAATCCGACAGGCGAAGCACCTTATTCCTGGGATCATAATGGTCCGTCAGATTTCCGCTGACATGCTGGATTTGCACATCGTTTATTCCTGACATACGAAGGATTCTATCTGCTGCCTCCGCACCTGTCATTCCGCATCTGCATCTGACACGGGAATATTTATTGTAGGTACTGTTCACACGGGAGCTTGCAAGCATGCAGAGTATAGCTCCGATCAGCACCAGAATATAAGTAGGATCATAACCGTAAAACATCTTTCACTCCTCCAGACATCAATTAAAACTTCATTCCGCAGACAATTTCATAGCCGAGAAGGAAATCCTTTACCGCTACTTTCTTTTTTCCTTCCAGCTGCAGACTCTTCACACGAAGAGCCCCCTCTTTTGTCGCAATATCAAAAAAATCCTTCGCCACGAAAACCACGGTTCCGGGTTCTTCTTTTTTCTCCAAAGGCACCACATCCGCCTCCCAGATTTTTAAAGTTTTTCCTTTATACAGGGTGTAGGCACTTGGCCATGGATTTAAGCCTCTGATCAACCGTTCAATGGAAACCGCTTTCTGATCAAAATCGATCAGTCCCATGGCTTTATCCAACTTTTTCGCATAACAGGATAAAGCATCATCCTGCTTTTCCGGCACCACCTCACCCTTTTCAATCTTTGAAAGTGCTTCCACGATCAGCTCCGCCCCTGCCGCCGACAGCTTGTCATGAAGGCTTCCCCCAGTTTCCTTGGGATCAATGGAGATCTCTTTTTTAAGCAGCATATCGCCCGTGTCCAAGCCTTTCGCCATCTGCTGAATCGTGACACCGGTCTTCTCTTCACCATTTATGATTACCCGCTGGATGGGCGCGGCTCCTCTGTAAGCGGGAAGGAGGGATGCGTGAATATTGATACAGCCGAATTTAGGCATATTCAAAATTTCCTCAGTAAGAAGCTGTCCGAAAGCGGCAACCACAAAAATGTCCGCCGGATACTTTTTCAGCTCTGCCACAGCCTCCGGTTCCTTTATTTTAACAGGCTGGAGCACCGGAATGCCATGACTTAAAGCACATTCCTTTACCGGTGTCATCTGCACTTCCTTGCCTCTTCCCTTTTGTTTGTCAGGCTGGGTCACTACTGCTGTCACTTCATGTCCTGCCCGAATGATCGCCTCTAAAGGAGCAACCGAAAAATCAGGCGTTCCCATATAAATAATCTTCATCTTCTCCTCCATTATGAATGGTTTTTGATACCGGTCAGTCATTAATCTTCAAAATCCGGGCTCTCGGTATTCATCAATTCTCCTTCAACCTTTTCCACATACAGATGTCCGTCCAGATGCTCGATCTCATGGCAGAAGGCTCTTGCCAGAAGTTCTGTTCCCTCTATTTCAAAGGGCTCCATATTTTCATTATAGGCTTTCACTTTCACATAGTTTGGACGGGTCACCACTCCTGTCTTGCCCGGCACGGAAAGGCAGCCTTCATTTCCCGTCTGTTCCCCGCTTGTTTCCATGATCACAGGGTTGATCAAAAGAATGGGATCTTCTCCCGTCACATCCACCACAACGATCCTTTTTAAGATCCCTACCTGAGGCGCTGCAAGACCTACCCCTTCGGCATCATACATGGTCTCAAACATATCATCGATCAGCTGCCTTGTCCTGTCTGTGATCTCTGTAACAGTCTTACAGGATTTATTCAACACCGGATCCCCTATTTCTCTTATGTTTCTGATTGCCATTTTGTCTCTTTCCTTCCTTTTAATAATGTTTTACTTAAGCTGTAACATTCTGATTAAAAACTGTCTATAGGATCAAAATCAAACTGAACATTCTGTCCTCTTATTTCAGTCTGATTTAAAAAACTCTCCACTTTATCCTTACACTCCACCAGCTTGTTATAATCCTTATGCTTACAGTATATCACAAACCGGTAAATATCATTTATCCTGCCCACAGATGCTTTTGCCGGTCCGATGATCTGCATTTTCTCCCTGTTTTCCGGATCTGTACCTGCCTTCAAAAGATTTCCTATCCGGACACAAAGGCTTTCACCCGCCTGCTCATTTTCCGAGCTGACTAAAATGGCAAGCATATGGGAAGCGGGCGGATATCCTGCCAGTTCCCTGTACAGCATTTCTTCTTCATAAAAAGCTTCATAGTCCTGTGTTGCCGCCCGGACAATGCTGTAATGATCCGGCCTGTAGGTCTGGATCACCACTTCACCGGGTTTTGTCCCTCTTCCTGCTCTTCCGGCTGCCTGGGTCAGCAGCTGAAAGGTTCTCTCCCCACTTCTGTAATCGTGGTCATTTAAGGACAGGTCGGCGGCAAGCACTCCCATCAATGTCACATTAGGGAAATCATGTCCTTTTACGATCATCTGGGTACCCACCAGAATATCTGCTTTTCCCTCGGAGAAGGCAGATAAAATTTCCTCATAATCGTTCTTTTTGCGGGTGGTATCCGCATCCATGCGAAGCACCCTTGCATCCGGAAATCTCTTGTGAATCTGCTCTTCTATCTGCTGGGTTCCCGCCTTAAATCCGAGAATATAGGGGGACGAACAGACCGGACACTTTGCCGGCTGCACGGTCTCGTAGCCACAGTAATGGCATACCATCTTACCATGAAGATGCTGTGACAGAGAGACATCACAGTGAGGACATTTCATCACATACCCGCAGGATCTGCAGGACACAAAGCCCGCATACCCTCTCCGGTTAAGGAAAAGCATGATCTGTTCCTTTTTCTGCAGTCTCTCCTCCATCAGTTCCTGAAGGCGCCTGCTGAAGATGGAACGATTTCCGCTCTTTAATTCTTCCCGGAGGTCTATGGTATCAACGGAAGGAAGGGTTCCTCCCGTCAAACGTCTGCTCAATGTAAAAAGCTGATACTCTCCGCTCTTTGCTCTGCTGTAGGCTTCCAGTGAAGGCGTTGCGGAGCCCAGCACAAGACTGGCTCCTTTTAAATTGGCAAGAAACTGTGCTGTCTCCCTTGCATGATATCTGGGCATAGATTCGCTTTTATAGCTGCCCTCATGCTCCTCATCCATGACGATCAGTCCTAAATTCTGAAAGGGTACAAAAAGTGCAGATCTGGGACCGATGATCACATCGATCTCACCGCGTCTGGCCCTCTCGCACTGATCATATTTTTCCCCCTTTGAGAGTGTGGAATTCATCACTGATACCCGGTCGCCAAACCGCTTGTAAAACCGAAGCAACGTCTGATAGGTCAGAGCAATCTCCGGAATGAGTACAATACACTGTCTGCCCGCTGCAATGACCCCTTCTATCAAAGAAAGGTATACTTCTGTCTTACCGCTCCCCGTAATCCCGTGGATCAGATAGGTTTTGCGGATTCCATTCCTGTAATCCGCAAGCACCCTGTTTACGATTTCACTCTGTTCTCCGCTTAACTGCTTTCTCTCCTCCGGTGAAGCTTCCACTTTTACCGGATTTCTGTAATAGTTTTCTCTTTCTATAGAGAGTACTCCCTGAGTCTCAAGGCTCTTAAGCGTGGCTGCGGAAACATTCAGTTTCTTCGTCACCAGCTCATAGGGAAGATAGGGTTCTCCGGCAAGCTCCGTGAGAAGTCTTGCCTTGGCACTCTGATGCTTACGGATACTCTCCGAAAGAATGCAGAGAACCTCTTCCTTTGTCATAAGCCTGACAATTTTTTTCTTTTGAACAGGCTTCATCTCCTGTTTTACGGGAAGGACCGTCTTTAACGCTGCAATCATGGTGGAGCCATAGGTATGCTTCATCCAGGATGCCAGTTTAATGGCGTCTGCTTCTACCGAAACATCGCCTTCCATCATATGACTGATCTCTTTCATTTTTTCAGGGGGAAACTCCGCCCTGTCAGTAATCTCTATCACATATCCCCGGCGCAGGCGGTTTCCCTGTCCGAAAGGTATCATCACACTGCTTCCCGGCTCCAGTATTCCGGCAAGAGAGGCAGGTATTTTATATTGAAAAGGTCTATCCACTTTTTCATGGGAAATATCAATAATGATATTTGCATACCTGCCCTCTGCCATCTTTAAACTCTTCCTTTTCTCTTCTTTAAAATATCGGCTATCAGATCTCTCTCATCCATGGGATACTTGACTCCCTTGATCTCCTGATAATCCTCATGTCCCTTACCCGCAAGTACAATGATGTCACCGGGCTGACCATGAGCAATGGCATAGGCAATGGCCTCTTTTCTGTCACAGATCTCCACATACTTTCCGTCTGTCTTAGCCATGCCGATCTTAATATCCGCCATAATATCAAGGGGCTCCTCAAATCTGGGATTATCCGATGTGATAATGGTCAGATCCGCAAGCTTTCCGCTGACCTCACCCATCTCGTAACGTCTTAGCTTGGAACGGTTGCCGCCGCATCCAAACAGACATACCAGCCTTCCGGGATTATATTCCCTGAGCGTTGTCAAAAGGCTCTCAAGGCTCATGGCATTATGCGCATAATCAATCAGCAAAGTAAACTGGTCGGATACAGGCACCATCTCGATTCTTCCCTTTACATGCGCTTTCAAAAGAGCGGCCTGAATTTTGGGGATCTCCACATCAAAGTGTCTGCAGACCGCAATGGCCGTCAAGGCATTATAGACACTGAATCTTCCGGGAGTCGGCACTTCCACCCTGAAATCCATCTTTCCTCTCACATGGAAATCCACTCCCAGTTCACCGGGCTTATTGATCAGTTTCAGATCATCCGCATAAAGATCCGCATTGCTGTCAAAGCCGTAGGTCTCAAGGTCACAGGTATGGCCTTTCACAACCGCCTCCATATGCACATCATCTATATTTACAATTCCATGGCGGCACTGCTTAAAAAGCAGTCCCTTGCATGCCTGATATTCCTCAAAATCCGCATGTTCATTGGGGCCGATATGGTCAGGCTCCAAGTTGGTAAAGATACCGATCTCAAAGGTAAAGCCCTGGGTTCTGTGAAGCTTGAGTCCCTGGGAGGCTACCTCCATGACCACGATCTCACATCCCTCATCTGCCATTTCCCTGAAATACTGCTGAAGCACAAAGGATTCCGGTGTGGTATTTCTTGCCGGAATATGCTTTTCTCCGATGATCGTTTCTATGGTTCCCACAAGACCCACCTTGTACCCTGCACTTTCCAAAATGGATTTGATCAGATAAGTGGTGGTAGTCTTTCCCTTTGTCCCTGTAATGCCTATGATCTTCATCCGGTCTGCCGGATGGCCGAAATAGGCGGCCGAAATAAATGCCATGGCATACCTTGTATTCTCCACCCTGATCACAGTCACATCGCTTTCCTTGGGAAGCTCCACATCCTTCTGTACCACCAGAACAGCTGCACCCTTCTGGGCCGCTTCAAATGCGAAGCTGTGACCGTCCATATTGTAGCCGCAGATACAGATGAACAGACAGTCTTTCGTGATCTTTCTGGAATCGTACACGACTTCACTGATGTTCTTGTCAAGGCTGCCTCTGATGCATTCATAGGACAGTCCTTTTAATAAATCTTCACACTGATACATAGTCATCTTCCTCTTTTCCTTATAATAAAATAGCATGAATAGATACATTTTTCAACTTTTGCGTTTTTTTCGAGATGCTTTATGATTTCTTAAGAGGATTTTATATTTTTATAATGAAGTGGACACATTTTGTACACATTTACCTTTTATTATATTAATCAAGATAGTTGAACAACTCACTATCTCCCCCCTCATAAGAAAAGCGAAGCCTCCGGCATCCCCCGGAGGCTTTTGCTTTGTGTCTGGTAAAGCGGCACGTATAATGTGCCGACATTTATTTAACAATAATACTGCATCACAATCTGTACCGTTTCTCTCCCTGCATAGGAATTGATATCCGGATAGTACGCCATACTGATCACCGCTTCCCCCTGCTTTAATCGTCCCTCATACAGGGAATCAGCAGTTACTTTTCCGCATTTTTCTGTAAGAAAATCATTCAGCTGATTCAGATCTCCGAAATAAATCATGTCATAAGTTCGTCCTTCCTCATCGGCGATTCTGAATTTCCCCACGTTTTTATTTTTCCCCAATACTTTCCCGCTTAACAGACTTACATTTTTCCGGGCAAACAAAGGCTTCGGGTTTCCTGTTCCGAAGGGTTCAAGACAGGACAATTCCCTGATAAAAGATCTGTCTGCGTAGGACAGGGGCATGGGCACATCGATATGCACCACTTCCTGCAGATCCTCCTTTGTCAGGGTACAATTCCGGTTCATTCTGCGGCGAAAGAGTTCGATGTCCTCCTCCTTTGCAAGTGACAGACCTGCTGCCATCTTATGGCCCCCATACTTGGTAAAAAGCTCCCTGCATTTTGTCATCTCATCATACATGGAGTAGGCCTCAATGGATCTGCCGCTTCCTTTGACTCCTTCCTCTCCCTTTGTCAGCACGAAAGTGGGCTTGCGAAACCGCTCTTTTACTTTTCCCGCAATAATGCCGGCAATGCTTTCATGACAGTCAGGCAGATAAATCACCAGCACATTGTCGTCTTTCAGGGAGCTTTCCTCCACCTTTCTGATTGCCTCCGCAACGCCATCCTCCGTCATTTTCTTACGACTGTCATTTAAGTTCTTAAGATCCGTGGCTTCCACCATCGCGTCCTTATGTTCTGTCTCCTCAAACAGGCGAAGAGCCCGGTCTGCACTGTCGAGGCGTCCCGTGGCATTTAAACAGGGACCGATGATAAATCCCGCATGGTAAGGGGTAATCTCTTTCTGATCAATGCCGTTTACCTGAAGGAGAGCCCTAAGTCCCGGATTCTTTGTCTGACCCATAGCTTTCAGACCGTATTTCACAATAATACGGTTTTCATCCAGAAGCTCCATCACATCACATACGGTTGCAAGAGCTGCAAAGGGAAGAAGCTCTTCCAAAAGCTTCCCTTTCTGCTCTTCTTCCTCTCCCGCCTTTTGAAGCAATGCCTGAATCAGCTTATAGGCAACCACCGCGCCGCAGACCTGTTTAAAGGGGTAACCGCAGTCCGGCTGCTTGGGATCAACAATCACATCAGCCTGCGGCAGCAGGAAGTGCTTTCCTTCCTCTGTCTCTTCAAAGGGAATCTCGTGATGATCCGTCACCACCACCGTCATCTCCATGCTCTTTGCAAGTGCAATGGAAGAAGCTGCTGCAATTCCGTTGTCGCAGGTGAGCACAGTATCGATTCCGTCCCTCCCCGCGTCCTCGATCAGACTGTCATTCAGCCCGTATCCGTCCTTGATCCTGTGGGGGATCACACGATCCACCTTCCCTGATAGATGAGAGATTCCGCACTCCAAAATATAGGTGGAGCAGATACCATCCACATCATAATCCCCTATAATGCGTATAGGCTTTTCTTCTCTGATCTTTGCAAGTAGCAGTTCCGATGCCTGATCCATTCCTTTCATCAAAAAGGGATCGTTCAGATCTGCTATGGTTCCCTTAAGAAACTTTCTGATATCCTCATCCTCACAGATATCCCTGTTTCTCATAATTCTGGCAAGTACGGGAGTGATTCCGTATTCTTTTGCTATTTTGTTAAAATCGGCTTTCTTTGCCGCTACCATCCATTTTGCCATAGATTACCTGCCCGCTCCTGCCGGAATCAGCTTGATCACCGCAGTGTCCTCATAGGTCATGGGTTCATCGTGAAGGAATAAGATGGTACCGTCGCAGGGTGCGTAGAGACTGTCCCTTAACTCTCCCTCATAGGTGTCGATAATATTGGCAAGGAGCTGTCCCTTTTTAACTTCCTCATTTACTTCCACAAGGGCCTCAAAAAAACCCGCTTTTTTCGTCCTGACACTGACAAGCTCCCTGTCATCCACCACCCTGGAAATATAGCCGTCGTGACCGGAATACTCAATAATTCCCTGTTTTGAGAGGAAATTCAGGATTCCCTTCACCGCCTGGGCAGCACTCTCCTTATCCGCCTTTTCCGTATTGGTGGTATAAATGCTGAACGCCTGGGTTTCCCAGATCTGCCAGTTATAATTCAGCGTTGTGGTATCATAGGGTCTGGGATTTCGCAGCACGATATAGGGAAAGCCGAACTGCTTCGCCAGTTCCACGTTCTCAAACCCTGTTTTCATCATTCTCACATGGGGAATAAAGGCTCCCGGCATATAAAAGGAGGCGAACTGCATACCATAGGTATACTCCTTCATGATCTCAAAGGCTTTAGCAGCAATTCTCTGGGTGGTCTCCCCCAGGTCATAACCCGGAAACATCCGGTTGATATCTGTGTTATCGGTGGGGAAAAATCTTTTTTTGATATTCATGGAGCTTGGATTCAGGGAAGGAATCACCAGAATTTCCTTTCCTTCTTTTATTTTTCCTTCTGCTTCCAGTTCCTTCAGCCGTCTGATCACCTGAGAACAGGCATAGAGCTGCTGCACCTCGTTTCCCCTGATATTTCCTACAATACACGCTGTCTTCTCGCCGGCTCCGAAACGGTATCCCGTCACCCGGAAATCATCGCGGTATAACGCTTTTATCTCAAATAAAATTTCTTTTGTCATTTTAATATTCTTCCGATCAGTGAACCTTCATCTACTATAGGATATTCCCTGATGGTAAAAAGGATTCCGTCCACAGGGGATTCAATCCTGTCAAGGACCTTGCCCGTCAGAGGATGAATGATATCACCGATATGCTCTCCTTTGTGTAATCTTGTCCAGTGCTTCGCATGCTGTATAAATACGCCCGATACGGAAGCATTTAAAAAGCACACATCATCACTGTCATCTGCGATCACAGGTGTTCTGGGAGAAACAGTCTCTCCCTGCCAGATTCCCATCACCGACATCAGATGAAAAATCCCATCTACAAGCTGATGGCAGTATTCTTTGGTGATGCGCATTCCCACACCCATCTCCACTACAAGAGTGGGAGTTCCTGTGCTGTTTAAGGAGTGGGCAAGAGTAGATTCCAAAACTGTGCTTGCTCCGTGTATCCAGATAAAGTCCACATTCAGCTCCTTTGCATAAGGCACCAGCATCTCCCTGTGCAGTTCATTGATCCTTACCTGTGGGACCTCGGTCAGATAAATATTGCTGGCATGGATATCAATGCACATATCACTGCCACTCAAATCCTTCACGATTCTGTCCGCAATGTACTCCGTCATGGAGCCTTCCTCATTGCCCGGAAAAATCCGGTTCATATCAAGGTCAAAGGCAGGAATTCCTCTGGTAATGGAATCGATTCCCAGAGGATTCATGGCCGGATACACATCCACCGTTCCCGTAAGGAGTTCTCTATGCTCCTCAATCCTTCTGATCAGTTCAAAACAGACATACTGTCCCTCCAGCTCATCTCCGTGAATTCCGGTGACAATGCTGATCCTTTTGCCTCCATCCTTTCCCTCCAGGGCCGTAAGTCTGTTCTTCTGAATCCGTAATTCTTCATCCAGCGGCATTTCCACGCTGGCAATTGTGGTTATCATACTTTTCTATCATTCCCTTCGCTTCTTTCGTTACTCCATACTGATTCCCAATCTTATCACTGCTCACAGACGATCACACTGATATCCTGCTTCTGGGAAGCCATTCCTGTAAACACTCCTTTATTCACAATACAGTCATTGTAATCCCTTCCGTGAGATATCTTAATATAATTCTCTCCCACAAGCACATCATTGGTGGGATCAAGACCGTACCATCTGCCATCTGCCTCCATTTCCACCCAGGCGTGGGAGAAGCCCTCACCGATCATCATACCCACCACATACCTTGCCGGGATCCTCATCATGCGCAGCAGCGCGATCAGAATATGGGCATAATCCTGACAGACACCTTTCTTAAGCTTCATAGCTTCCTCCGCTGTAGTCTGAAAAGTAGTCACGCCCTTTTCGTAGGAGAGATCCTGATGCAGTTTATGCATGAGAAAAACTCCTCTGTCATACGCTGACATCGTATCCTCAAATGACAGAGAAGCCATATATTCCTTGAGGCAGCTGCCCGGTCCGGTATAGTCGGAAGGATACCGATACATACCAAGTCTGTATGCCGGCAGTGCATCTTCATAATCCCTGATTCCTGTGATAACACTCCCTGTCACTTTAACCAGAAACTGCTCATGGGGTTCCTCAATCACCCCGTATACTTCTTTATTCCCGAAAGAATCTGTTGTCT
The DNA here is from genome assembly GCA_017622575.1 of Lachnospiraceae bacterium. GTDB lineage: Bacteria > Bacillota > Clostridia > Lachnospirales > Lachnospiraceae > Suilimivivens. The sequence goes on along the minus strand of JAGAQU010000111.1, from coordinate 44,113 downwards.
CCGTGCAGGAAACGGCAGGTTCAATGATAAGCCCCGTTTCCGCCACATCCTGACATTCGTTCCTTACAGGGATGCATTTCAAGGTAAACCTGTGCTTACAGACAGGTTCTGAAAATGTAAACAGCATTTCATAAGTAAAATGCAGGGTTTTCAATGTTATACCTCCAGAAGATGTTCGACTTCATATACTACTTTATAATAATCGATTTCTCCTGTTTCCACAAGATTTTTTAGTCGCTCCAGCCCTTCTTCATGATACCTGATCCCGCTTCGCTCGATACGGGGAATCAGTCTGTGCACTTCCCTTGTAATATTGGCAGCAGGCAGATGCAGTCTTCCGAACAGATCTACCCGCTCTACCCTTTTTCCTGCCTTGATGATATTTCTCGTCTGTTCACTGTCTATGATATCATCGGCAATGCCCCAGAATGCCAGAAGATTATCGATCACGCTCTGCATCTCTATCAGCGGTGCCCGGCTGATCCTGGCTTTCTGCATATCATAGATGGCAAGCTGTATATAGGAAAGTGTTTCGCTGCCAATCTCCTCACGAAGCACTATGGCATTGTCATATGCCCTAAGGAGATTACTCAGAATGGAGTTGGTATCCTCCTCATCAAAGGGATAGCTTTCCTTAAATTTTTCTTTGGAGCCATAGACATCGGGAATATCCAGACGTCTGCAAAATTCCGCATAATCATAGCTGTCCATATCGATCAGCCTGTCGAAGCTTTCCGAATACAGCCTGAGCGTTGTGTAAACTCTTTCCGAATATCTTCCGAGCCAGAATAATCTGTCCGTCTGTTCTACTGAGATAATACCCATGTGTCCTTAAAACCTCCTCCCTGAGATGAATTGACAATAAACGAATCGGGATTTCTGGAAAATCTGGTAAGCCCGCTCTTCCAGACAAGAGGCTCATCCGCCATCAAAACAAAAGCACGAAGATCCGCTTTTCTCGGGACTGCCTCCCCTTTCTCCCAGATATCAATATCCAGAAAATCGATGACCTCCTGGGCGATGAAGCACCTTGGCTGTTCTTTCAGCAGGGCGATAAAATCTTCCTTCTGCGCTCTTGTCATACTGCTCCCGAACACAACACCATAGCCTCCCGCTTCTGCCACATCCTTGAGAACCAGGGAATCGAAATGTTCCAGTACATATTTCATATCCTCCTCATAGAAAGGCAGATAGGTAGGTGCATTATGTAAGACAGGTTCTTCACCCAGATAATATTTGATCATTTTGGGAACGAAATAATAAATACCCTTATCATCGGCAATTCCATTGCCCGGCGCATTAAGCAGTGCTACATTGCCTTTTTTGTAAACATCAAAGATATGGGGGATGCCGATCACCGATTCTTCCTTAAAATTCATGGGATCCAGATACTCATCCGAGATACGTCTGTATACAGCTCCCACTCTCTCTTTCTGCCCCTTATAATCAAGATAGTACAGCTTGTCATCCTCCACCAGAAGCTCGCTGCCGTTCACCAGGTGGGCACCTGTCTTCTCTGCCAAGTAAGAATGTTCAAAGTATGCGGCGTTGTATCTTCCCGGAGTAAGGATTACCGTATGACCTCCCACATTCACATTGTCCATGGTCCTTCGAAGAAGCTGTGCATAATTCCGATTATCCGAAAGCTTTGTTTTCTGAAAGGTGACAGGATCGCTTCTTCTGCAGAGTTCCCTCGCAATCATGGGATATGAAGCTCCCGAGGGAACACGAAGATTGTCCTCCAGCACATACCAGGTCTTGTCCTTTGCCTGCACCAGATCAATCCCCGATATGTGGGAATAAATATCTTTCACCGGAGTCACGCCCTCACACTGTGCCAGATAACCGCTGCTTGCAAAAATAAAGTCCTCCGGTATCACATTGTCCTTTACGATCTTCTTTTCACCGTAAATATCTTTAAGGAAAAGGTTGAGAGCCATCACTCTCTGTTTCAGTCCTCTTTCCAGATAATCGAATTCCTCCGCATCGATCACTCTCGGAATGGCATCAAAAGGGAAAAGCTGTTCTTTAAATACATTGTTCTTATAAATACCGAATTTGACGCCGTATCTGGCAAGCAGCTTGTTAATGATATCCGCATGATCAAGTAAATCCGTCTCGTACATATTATCCCTTCCTTCCTATTTCATAGAAAGAAATATCCTATGAAATGAAAAAAGGCGTCCTGCTTAACGCAGAACGCCTTCGTTCACTTTGTACTGTTGTATACAATAATACAGAAATTGTCTTTATTTGTCAACCACTTCTTTTAGTTTGAAGCCTTAGCCGGAAATACTTTGCGAAGTACCAGCCACAATGCACCTGCAACACATACAGAAGAATAGGTACCGCAGAGAATACCCGCCATCAGAGGCAGTGCAAATTCCTTTACAGAGGTTACGCCAAATACATAGAGTGCTGCAACCATAATAAAGGTGGTCAAAGAAGTGAAAATACTTCTTGACAGTGTCTGCGTAATACTGGTATCCACCATATCTGACAGAGAGTCCTTCCTCGTCATGGACGTCATATTCTCACGCACACGGTCGAAAATAACGATGGTAGCGTTGATGGAATATCCTACGATAGTCAGCATACAGGCAATAAATGTGGTGCCCACAGATACTTTAACAATCGCATAGAACGCAAGAACCACCAGTACATCATGAAGCAGACAGAGCACTGAGCTTGCGCCAAAACGGACATCCTTGAAACGGAACCATACATAGATCAGCATGCAGATGGTTGCAACAAGCACGGCAATAATGGATTCCTGCTTCATCTCATTGCTGATGGTGGAGCTGATGGTCTCTGCCGTGATCTTCTCCGCATCCACAGAGAAATGATCTACCATGGCATCTTTAAAGCTTTCTCTTTCTTCCACAGACAATGTACGTGTCTTGAAAATCACTTCGTTTGTTCCGTCAATCTTCTGGGTCTGTACATTGCCGTCTCCTGTAATATTTTCGATCAAAGGCACAACCTTTGCATCGATATCTGCAAGGCTTAAATCCTCATTGAAGGTTACGCTGGTAGAAGTACCACCGATAAATTCCAGACTATAATTCAAGATATTGCCTGTCTGTGCCTTATTTACACCCATGAATACAAAGCCTGCCAAAATGGCTGCCGCAGAAATGCCAAAGAATACCGCTTTCTTGGAAGTAAACCTGATAGACTTTCTCTCCTTCGCTACACCGTAAAGCTTCGCATTCTGTAAGCCCAGTGCATAAAAAGCCTTTATGATGAGCTTTGTGATCACCATTGCAGTAAACATGGACAACGCAATACCGAGAGCCAGTGTTTCAGCAAAGCCTTTTACTGTACCGGAACCCATTAACCAGAGAACACCTGCTGCGATCAGTGTGGTAATGTTTCCGTCAAGAATTGCCGACCGGGCTTTCTTGAAACCGGTATCGATAGCAGATCTCACCGTCTTTCCCTTTGCGAGCTCCTCACGGATTCTTGCAAAAATGATCACGTTGGCATCCACTGCCATACCGATGGAAAGGATGATACCTGCAATACCGGGCAAAGTCAATGTGATTTCAAAGCCGTTTAACAGGATAATGATCATTTCCACATAAAGACCAAGGGCAAGACTTGCTGCCAGACCGGAAATGTAATAAACCGCAATCATAAAGATCACAATAATGGCAAAACCGACTGCGCCTGCTTTCACGCTTGTGGAAATTGCCTCCTCACCAAGCTGTGCACCCACAACCTTGGAGTGGAGTTCTTCCAGTTCCAGTTTCAGTCCACCGATTCGAATGGTGGAAGCCAGTTGTTCAGCTTCTTCATAAGTAAAGTTACCCGTAATCTGTGCTTTTCCGTCAGTCAGTGCTGCTTTTACCGAAGGAGCACTGATGATATTACCATCATAATAAATACCAAGGGTTTCCCCCTTCTGATAAGCTCTGGTGGTAGCATCCGCAAACTTCTGGGTTCCCTCATCTGTCATGGTCAGATCAACCCCGATTTCCGTGTTGCCCATGCTGTTGGTAATGGAGCCGGCCTGTGCATCCTTCACGTCCGTACCGGAGAGAGGTGCACTGCCATCTGCAATGATCTCATCTATGCTCTTTAACATCACATAGACAATATTTCCGTTGGCATCCATAGATGCCTGATAATTATAATTTCCTTCTGAGTCTGTCTCGGAAATAAAATACAGAGAACCCGGTTTTCCCAGTTCTTCCAGAATGGCATTTGCATCGGAAACACCGGGAATCTCAATATTGATTCTGTCATCTCCTTCCTGATAAACAACAGATTCCGTACTGTATGTTTCTACTCTCTTCTGGAGTTTATAGATGGTATCCGCCATATCCTCCGCGCTTGGCTTTTCATCGCCTGCCACCTTGTAGGTAATGCTGACACCGCCTGCCAGATCAAGCCCCAGCTTGATATCGGAAGCGGAAGCCTTATGTTCACTTCCCACACCTACCGCTGCTGTATATCCGAGACCGCCAAGCAGCAGTACCAGAACCAGCAGAATCACAATTGCTTTGCTCTTTTTCATTCCTTTATTCTCCTTCTTGTTCGGCCAATGCCGCTTTTATCATAATCGCACACTCGATGCGCTTTCTCTGTAATTCACAGCCAAGGTCATAAGCATCATTGATGTTTCCATGGAAATTATAGGAATTGGCTGCACATCCTCCGCTGCAGTAAAACTTGGCAAAACAGTTTCTGCACTTTTCCTTGGCATAAACATTGCAGGTCTTGAATTCATCTCTGATATCGGTCCTTGTGATTCCCTCATCCACATTGCCCATCAGGAATTCCTCTTTTCCCACAAACTGATGACAGGGATAAAAATCTCCCCAGGGAGTGACTGCCAGATACTCCGTACCGGACCCGCACCCTGAAAGTCTCTTTGCCACGCAGGGACCGCCCTTTAAATCTATCATAAAATGGAAGAAATTCACACCTCTTCCCTCTTTCCGACGCTTTAAAAGCTCTACGGCAAGCCGGTCATACTCATCAAGAAGTTTCGGTATATCCTCTTCCCTGAGAGCATAGTCTTCCTCAGGTGATGCCACCACAGGTTCCACGGAAATCTGCTTAAAGCCCAGATCTGCCAGATGCATCACATCCTCCGCGAAATCGAGGTTGTTGCGGGTGAAAGTGCCGCGTACATAATAGTTCATCTGGTTTCTGCTCTCTGCCACTTTTTTAAACTTGGGAACGATACTGTCGTAACTTCCCTGCCCGCCTCTGTGAGGGCGCATCAGATCATTGATCTCCTTTCGTCCGTCAATGCTGAGAACCACATTTGACATTTCCTGGTTCAAAAACTCTATGATCTCGTCATTGAGGAGGATTCCGTTGGTGGTCAATGTAAAGCGGAATTTCTTATTATGTGTCTTTTCAAGGCTTCTGCCATACTTCACAAGATCCTTTACCACCTGCCAGTTCATCAGCGGCTCACCGCCGAAGAAATCCACCTCAAGATTCACGCGGTTTCCGGAATTGGCAACCAGAAAATCCAGTGCTTTTTTTCCCACCTCAAAGCTCATGAGAGCCCGTCTTCCGTGGTATTCTCCCTCTTCTGCAAAGCAATATTTACATGCCAGATTGCAGTCGTGGGCAATATGGAGACAAAGTGCTTTTACCACCGTCTCACGCTTTTTAAAATCTGTGATATAGTTTTCATAGATGTCCTCCGTGCCCAGAAGTCCTTCTTTCTTCAATTCAAGGATTTCCGCAAGAGCCTCCTGCAGATCAGACTGAGGATACTTGTCCTTCAGGGAATCTGCCACGATACCCGGGAGTTTTTCTTCCTCTATCCCTTTATCCAATGATTCAAATGCTACCGGAATCACATCATATACCACATCATCCACAACATGAACAGAACCGCTGTTGACATCCAGCACGATGTTATAGCCGTTATTTTTATATTGATGTATCACGTTTTGCTTATCCTTCCAATTACTTTTCTACTCATTGTTAACGTAGAATAAGCAGCGATACACAACCGCTGCTTACAATCATTATCTACTTTTGTGATAATTGCTGCACTTCATGCTTCACTTTCCGTCAATTATTTTACATTCTCACAGCTCTGATTGCCTACTGTACAGGATGTCTTGCATGCTGACTGGCAGGAAGTCTGACACTCGCCGCATCCGCCCTTTTTCATGGATTCCTTTAAATCTCTTGTTGTTAATGTCTTAATACGCTTCATAATAATATCTCCTTTAAAAGGTTATTTCCTAATTTTCTATAGTATATCATACATCTTTCATTTGGGAAAGTTTTTTTTCACATGCATCCAAAACGTTAAGAGGCATTCTCCTCGGAAGTTTTGTCCTTTGAGGAAAGATCCTTATTCTCATCCGTCTCTTCCTCCCCCGATTCTTCCGGGAGCGTCATCAGCACATTGATGATTCTGTTCTGATTGATTCCTTTTACCTGAAGGGTAATGCCGTTTTCAAGTGTGATGGTCTCGCCGTCCTCAGGAAGTCTGTCAAGGTTTTCTATGAGCAGGCCCCCGATGGAATCATAATCCTCAGACATAAGCTCTGTACCCAGCTGATCATTGATATCATCCAGCTTCATGCTTCCTTCAACCAGATATTCTCTTTCTCCCACTTCACGGATCAGTTCTTCTTCGTCCTCATCATACTCATCCCGGATTTCTCCTACAATCTCCTCGATCAGATCTTCCAGCGTAATCATACCTACCGTCGCACCATACTCATTCAGTACAAAAGAAACATTTACCCTCTTTTCTCTCATCTCCATCATGAGATCTGCTGTCTTTTTATATTCGTAGGTATAATAAGCTTCTCTCAGGATATCTCCGATCTGAAAACTTTCCTTATCTGTCACCAGTATGAAATCCTTAATATTGATCAGACCGATGATATTATCCTTATCCTCCCGGTAAACCGGAATTCTGGTATACATACATTCTTTAAAAAGAGCCATCACTTCGTCATAACCCGCGTCTTCACTGATACTCGCCATATCAATTCTGGGAATCATGATGTCCTTTGCAACAGCATCGGAAAAATCGAACAAGTTGTAGATCATCTCGCGCTCTTCCGACTCGATCACGCCATCCTCGTGACTGACCTCCACATAGGTGCGAAGTTCATTCTCCGTCATGGCCGTGTGCAGATTCCTGTCAATATGTAAAACCTTCATGATACCGTTTGCCAGAAGATCTACTGCGAAAATGACGGGTGTCATAAGCTTCATCAGCCCGGAAATAATACCCGCATAAAAAAGTGCCAGCCTTTCCGAATAGACCATGGCCATATTCTTCGGCACGATCTCTCCAAGGATCAGAATCACCACCGTCAAAATTCCTGTTGCAATTCCCACCGTCAGATTAATCCTGATCGCAAAGGTGGTTGCAAGGGAAGAAGCCGTCAGATTCACGATATTATTGCCGATCAGAATAGCACTCAGCATCTTGCCGTATTTGTCAAGAACATGAATTGCAGTCACTGCACGCTTATTGCCCTCATCGGCAAGCGTTTTCAGTCTCACTCTGTTGACTGTGGTAAGTGCCGTTTCCGCAGATGAAAAAAAAGCTGAGAGCAAAACAAGAATTATAATCGCTGCAAGTTGTATGACACCATCGGTATCCAAAATAAATTCACTCCTTATTTTCAAATATAATAAGCAAATATTACAATACGTGGGTCTGCCCTGTCAAGTTCACACATATGATTTTATATAAAGAATATGTAAACTTTATCTAAAATATTTAAGGAGGCAAATTATGTTAAAAAAGCTCACCTTCAGCAGCCGTCTGACTTTTGTCCTGAAAAGCCTGCTTATTTCTTATCTTCTCACTGCAGGCCTTCTGCTGCTCCTTGCCCTTTTCCTCTACAAATTTTCTCTGACAGAAAAAATCGTGTCTCTTTGCATCACCGGCATCTATATTCTGGTCACCTTTCTCGCCGGTTTTCTTGCCGGAAAAAGAGAAGGCTCAAGAAAGTTTCTGTGGGGCCTTATGATGGGATGTCTGTACTTTATTATCCTTACTCTGGTATCTCTGATCGTAAATCACGGTATGGGAGAGCTTTCTTCCGGCTTCTTTACGACACTCGTCCTCTGCGCCGCAAGTGGTATGCTTGGCGGTATGCTGAGTTAACAAAGCGAAGTGAAAAGCAGCTTAAAAAAACCTTTCATAATATGAAACAACAGTGTGAATAAAGTCACCAGTAAAAATCCCGCCCCTGTTGCTATGATGCTGTAAACCATTTCCTCGTAGCTGTAATGTCTGCTGGGAATATAAATTTTCAAGCGTTCCGTGAGGCAGGCAATTGTCATAAGAAGAGCTGCCGTAAAAATCGTCTTAATCAGCCAGTTCCATTTCGGAAAAGACAGCTGTATGGTCAGCGTCCCCAAAACGCCGATCAGGAAAAAAGCAAGCACTCTTCCGGACTGTCTGATCAGATAGGTAAACCCGAGCAGCTCTGCTTCACTGACGCTGTCCTCCTGATAAACCTTTTCCGCGCCATATTGTATCAACTGTTTTCCGAAGGCCCTGGCATCCTCGCCGCTCTGAAAAGACAGGTAGGCAACCATACCGACCACCGAAAGAAAGCAGATCCACAAGAATATGATCAATACGGGATGACTTTTCTTGTTGTACATAACTGATCCCACAAATCCTTTCAAAATCTGAAAACAACTCCAATGACTGCCGCCGCAAGCAGCCAGTATGCCGGATGCAGTTTTTTTAGCTTTTTATTCTGCATGGCAAAAAAAGCAATGATCGCCAGAACGATCGTCTTCCATGCCGGTGTAAGCCTAAAATCCGTTTCCACAAACAACGACACCTTACACAGATTGTAAACAGCCATTGCAATCAGTGCCGTCACAGCCGGTCTGATACCGGAAAAAGCAGCTTTCACATATCTGTTCTCGCTGAAATTGTTTAAAAATCTGGCAATGATGATGATCACGATCACGCTCGGTGTTACCAGCCCCAGCGTCGCTATGATGCCGCCTGCGACACCTGCCGTGGTAAAACCGGCATAAGTAGCCATGTTAATACCCAAGGGGCCTGGAGTGGACTCACTGATGGCGATCATGTTGGTAAGTTCCTTCATGGTATACCAATCTTTTGCTTCTGTCAAATCCATGAGATAGGGAATGGTTGCCGGTCCGCCTCCCACAGCAAATAATCCTATCTTAAAGAAGCTGAAAAAGAGATCCAAAAGCTTACTCATTTTTTCCTTTTTCCTCCTTCTTTCCGAATCTCTCCATCAGGACTCCCACAGTACCCGCAAGAAGCACAATCATAATAAGAGGAATATTGGTCAGCATGGACAATAGAAAGGCCAGCATACAGATCCCCCAGGTTACTTTGGAAACAAGGCTCTTTTTTGCCAGAGTTATGACTGTATTGAGCATCAGCGCACACACAACTCCCCTCACTCCCATCAGTGCATGGGAAAGCCAGATATTATCCATGAACTGCTCGAGAAACAAGGCAACCACAGTGATAATAAGAACCGAAGGACTGACCATACCAAGGGTGGAAACAATGCCGCCCGGTACACCCTTTCTTTTGTATCCCACAAAGGTTGCTGTATTGACCGCAATGATCCCCGGAGTACATTGTCCGATGGCATAGCAGTCGATCAGTTCCTCCTCCGTGATCCAGTTTTTCTTTTCCACCAGCTCATATTTCAGCATGGGAAGCATGGTGAGTCCGCCGCCGAAGGTAAGACCTCCTATCCTGAAAAAAGCAAAATACAGTTCCCAAAATTCCTTCATCTGTTATAATTCCTCTCCCAGCAAAATCTGCTTTGAAAAATTTTTTCACATTATATCATTAATCGGCTTTTCAGGGTACTATTTTTTTATTTTTCCATTTTTCAATCCCTTGAATAGTGAAAATACCAATCCCACCATTTCATGTGTTCTCTTCCGCCTCTACCTTCTGCTTTATTTCCTCCACCATTTTATCAAGATTTCCGTTTTTTATCTCATCATACAAGTCAAAGTCCTCTGCTTCTGCCCTCTTTTCCAATGCTTTGAACAGGTAAAATACAACCTTTTTGTTATTTTCACGTCCTTTTTTAAAACCAGTGAGCCGATTTACATACTCCCCCAATATTCCTATTTCAGCGCCACCAGCTCCCTTGGAATCCCTGGCATATTTAACCATTTGAGCTGCTGACGTATTCTTTGTTTCACTGCCTAATTCCCCGCCTTTAACCCTCAAGCTGAAAGCCGAATCATTATCAATTCCCTGTACACCGCTCTCTGTCATCATGATATTGCCTGCATGCCGGTCCACATGACCAACAATATAATCCAATGCAGCAAGATTATATGTGCTCTCCAGAAACGCAGCAGAATTAATGTTAACCATCCCTCGTTTTTGTGCGTCCCTTATTCCTGCATTTACTTTGTCAACATATGCGTTGTGTGCGTCATCATTCTCTCGCTTATGTAATGTTTTAGGGTCAACCCCCTTGCTCAGGAATACTTCATTTATCAAAATCTGCTTCATTATACCTGCACGGCGCTTACCCTTATCATCCATATATGCATATGAATGAAACACATCGCTTCCCTTAGCCTTATGCATCAAGGAAGCCTGATCGCCATTTTCCGCTCTTGCAAAAGTAGTTTTCACTGCTGCATTCAAATGAAACAGTCTGTCCATAAGAGATACCGCCACATCACGATATGACGTATTCATAGCATATGCTTCACTTGTATCAATTGCTTCGGTTTTCATTAATCTTGTTCTCTCAAAAACTGTCGCCTCACCACCGTTTGAAAAATCCACAAACTCATGTCCTCTTTTCAGAACACGTTTTTTGTCTTTATGATCATCCACTTTATTATCTTTATCCAACTCATAAACCGTATTAATACCGCCACTTCCCAATTCCTTGAGCTCTGTGTCATTCGTCACCTGAAAAATCTGTAAGTTCTGATCTTTCAGTATATCCCTATAGGATTGGTCGACATGCGCTCATGCTCTTTATAGGAATTTAAAGTTACATGTACGGGAGCCGTCAGACGATAATAAGCCTCCCGCAGTTTTTTCCTCTCATCAAGTCTCTCCTGTTTTGTTTTCAAGCTGTCATACTCTGCCATATTGATCTCTCACCTGCCTGTCCCTATATAAGCTCCCATTTCCGCGCCTTTGCAATTGCTTCGCTTCGGGAACTTACCTGCAGTTTCTGATACACCTTTTTCAGATGGTACTTTACCGTATTCTCCGATAGGTAAAGTTTACCTGCAATCTCCGCATTCCTCATTCCCAGACAAAGCAGTCGTAGCACATCCGTTTCCTGTTCACTGAGTTTTTCAAGTTCCTTTGTCTGAACCAGGAAGTTGGGATACAATAAGGCTTCTTTCTTTGTCTGCTCCAGAATTTTTATGTAATACTCCGAATCCACCTGTCTGTTTCTGTTTTTGTTCATTTCTTCATATTGTTTCAGGATAGGATAAATCAGGCTTCCGTTATCTGCATAGATTCGAACCATCCCATAGCTTTCCGTCTCTGCCAGAAGCTCCTTAAGCTTGCTTGGCCACGCAGTGTCCCCGTGACGGTAACCGATGATCATTTCCAATATCCGCATATGGAATTCATCATATATACGGTTGTATTCCCTGGAATATTCCAGTATGCGATGCAGGATCAATAATGCACTTTCCATTTTGTCCAGCATGATATAGGCATAAATTTTTACCTGATAACAATATCTGTCCAAAGCATCAAAGTAATCATATTCGCTCGGTGCCCTGTGTTCTACCCAGTCTTTGACCGGTTCCACCTGTCCCATCTGCATATTCATATATATATTGAAAGCATCCAGATTCTTTCTGCTGTACGTGTTGTTCATCTGCTCCAGGGTTTTGTCTAAGCTTTTTATGATATGTACTGCCTGTTCCGGCTGATTTCTGTGATACATTATTTTAACCAGCATCATATTGGCTGCAAATGCGGTCTCTCCTCCCTTTACCGCTTTTCCTGCCCCCTTACTCAACCAGGTAACTGCAGTCTGAAAATCACCTTTTTCATATGCGATCTCTCCAAGTCCGGTTTCTTCAAATCCGTCATAATTTTCCTGCAAAACAAAAGAAAGCCTTTTACATATCTCATGGACAGATTCCTGATCCCGCTTCATATAAATACAGAAATCTCTGCCGCCATGCAGTACACTGGGAAGTCCTCCGCTGATACTCAGCTTATACTTGGGAGGATCCGTCTGCGTTTCCAGAAGCTTTAGCTGATTCTCCAATTCTTCTGCGCTTTTATAGGGAAGACCTATCTGCATCAATCCATAAATCAGTTTGAACTTCCGGTATTCCTCTGTCTCCTCAGACAATTCCTTCAAATACTTTTCTATCTGCTGCTCATAATATTCAGCGCCTTCCTTATTTCCGCACAGCGCTTCCATATAGGCATACGCATAATAAAGTACCGGATCATTGGAAATATAGCTTTGAGGAATACTCCTCATATAAGCTTCCATCTCTGAATAACCGGCATACAATACATTATTTTCACAGGCTGCATGCAGACATTTGACCATACCCTGCTTATCACCATTCAAATCTGCATATTTGATTGCTTCCAGCCATTCCCCCTTTTCACAATAATAATCAAAGGCTGCAGAATACAACGAATTCATTTCTCCTACACCCAGATAAGCAGTTTGTCTTTTTTGAAGAAATAATCTTAAAAAATCCTCAATTTGATACTCATCTTCTCCGCAGAAGATCAGTGCACCGAAAGCTTCAGAAAGCTCATGCAGTATGCGCAGGCTTTCTTTTTCACTATATCCGAATACCTGTACCAGAAGTTCTTTATTCACTTTATGAAAAAAAGCAAGCTTCAACAAAATAATCTGATACTCATACGGATATGTTTTGAAGCATACCACTTCGTAATACTGGAAGCACTCTTCATAACATTTACTGAGAAGCCGTTGATTCATCATCTGTAATCGCTCCTTCTAAAAGCCCCTCCGCTACTGCAAGAAATAATGGCATCCCCTGACTAACCTCATATAAGCTTACTACTTGTTCTCTATATCCCCGAAGACTATTCGTACAAATATCATTCAGTTCATTATCAGAATATCTCAATTTACTTTTATCATAGATACCGATCTGAGAAGTCAGTTTATAGGGAAGCAGCTGAGCGGGAAGCGGAATTCTGCCTGCAAGGATATATCTGCATTCCGGCCCCCGGTTCTGAATATCATTTACTAATAATTCAATATTTCCGGAAACGACCCATTCCCCCAGATTGTCTACCAGAAAAATCTTTGACTGCCCGTTCTTTTTCTGCACTTTATTCGTATCCGTCATCAAATTCATTTTGGCAATGTCAGCGCTGCGGATAAAAGTACAATTTTCTCTTCCGATTGCTTCTTCCAGCTGGTGTAACAGTATTGTTTTACCCCATCCGCAAGGCGCTTCCAGGTAAATCATTTTTTTCTTCTTTAATTCACTCAAAATATCATGAATTAATTCGTTCCTCATTATGGTGTGCATGGAATACTATTACAATCCTTTCAGAGATGTAAAATGTGTTTACATACAAAAAAATGCTATCATTTTGAAGTAGTCCTCATCAAGCGACCCGACGCAAAACGACGTCTAAACGGCACGAATCGACACAGAGCCCGGTATCCGGGCTGCTATTCTCTTTCCCGCTTCTTGCCGGGTGTACTTTCTACATTCTTTGGCACTTTGGGGTTATATTTCATAATAAAAAGCTCCAGGCTTTCTTTCAGAACTTCGATCTGGGATTTCAGATAGAACTCATCCTCGAACAGAGCGTAGTGAACACAGGCCCTGATTAATATGAAAATCAGGGGTGTCAGTTTTTGGTAGGGAATACCGACTTTATCTTCCAAAGACTTTGCGTATTCCGTATAACGTTCATCCACTCCTTTGAAGAATTTCTGCCCATACTCCCTGTATTTCGGGTGGGTATACACCTGATACATCAGGCGGTACTTCTTTCCATGCTTTTGGGCCGTCCAGTATGGAATCTCATCGATGAAGCGCCACATGTCCTCTACATTTTCAGGGGCTTTCTCCATAAAGTCATCTTCCACTTTACTCATACAGTATTCGGTGGCCTGGATAATAAGGTCATCCAGATTATCAAAATACTGATATATGCTTGCCACATTTACGCCACATTCGTCTGCAATGGCACTTACGCCAATGCTGTTAAGCCCATTTTCCGCATAGCAATCGAAACATTTTTCCATGATAGCGATTTTCTTTGCATTACGGGCTTCGTGATTTACGGTTCTCAAGAAATGTCACTCCTTTGTAGAAAATAAGTAAATATTCATTTATATTTTAACAAAATATTTATATCATGTAAAGTTCTACAATTCTATATTTTCACACATAAGTGTAAATCGTAATAATCCCGCACCATGCTCATGTTCATCCGCCGATTCCACTATAACATAAAAGACAGATGGGACATTTCCATCTGTCTTTATTCGTTCTTCTTCGATATTTTTCTTAAATAGAGCGTCAACGCTCTGTCGGCATCACTGCTGCTTTCCGTATATTCTATCTCTGAAATGTCAAACAGTATGCATCCGCAGTGACCTTGAAAAGTCGGAAAACATATCACCTTCAGATAGGTATCTATCTCAGGGCTGTAATCGATGATTTCCAGCGTTTCACCGTAAAGTGCAGAGCGCTCGTAGTTTCTGAGCCACTTGGAATCCATGTTGGAAAACAGGCTTCCAAACGTGCTGCCGATCAATTGGTCCAGCGGTAGCTTTTCAAGCTTTGCAAGGGCGGAATTGCCATATCTGAAAATCCAGTCCACAGCATGCCTCTCCTCATTGAATATCATCTCGATATCCGTAAATGCAAAGGGCAGGTGTTCAAAGCTGCTGTAATGCTTGCGATATTCCTCTTCCGTCATGGGAATGCCTTCCCCGATGAAACTGTTTATCATGTTCTTCTGCTTTGCATGCAGTTGGTCGATAATCTCGTTTTTCCTTCGTATCGTATATATCAAAGACTCGCCGTTACTTAAGTTGACACTGTCGGTGATATCGTGTATCGCCATTATGGACACAAGACATCCGCGGTGTACCTTTATAAAGCCATCACCCAGTTTTTCCTCAAGCTCGCCAAGATTCATTCTTGTTGTGTATATTTTCCCTCCCGAAACGTGTATCTCGGCATTCTTACCTACCATAAGAACGTAAAGGATTGTGCTGATGCCAAGCACGATTTTTTTTCTGTTAGAAATAATTGTAATGTAATTGGTTTCCTGCATATCAGACACCTCCTGAAGATTTGGACGGTAATATGCGATGAACTATATCATAATTTAATCATGAAACAAGTCATCCAGTAATACCTGATTTCCTATCAAATTACTATATTTGTTTTTCTTTACTCCATATGTCGTTATCATTGTAAGTTGTATAGATTTCTTGCATGAAGTAATGATTCGAAAGCGGTCAACTTTATTTCTCAGAATTTTATCATATGTTTTATCAATTTCATATTCATCTGTAGAAAACTTCATTTCACACAAATTAACTACTCGATCCCTTCGATCTATCAGCAAATCAATTTGTGCCCCCTGCTGCATTGTACCATTTTCATTTTCTCCGCCTTTAGAATACCAAATGGATTCTTCAGACAATACTCCGGATATGCCAAGCTTATTCTTTATCTGCTTTATGTGATCTTTACACAACTGCTCAAAAACTAACCCTGTCCATGCTCGTCTGGAAGGATTATCTATTGAATTACTCCAAAATTGTTCATCTGCTCCATAGTTTTCCTCTATAAAATGAAAATAAAACGCCGAATAATAATCAGCTAACTGATACAGAATATCCTTCTTTTTACGTCCATAAAACGATGACTGCCTTACAAAACCTGAATCCACCAAATTATTCAAAATTTTAGTCAATGCTCCATTAGATGGTATTCTGGTTGCATCAATGATTTCATTTCGAGTAAGTCCACTATTCTTTTTACTTAATGCTTCTACAACTTTTACATAACTCTCACTATTAGAAAACAATGTAGCATAAAGATGGTCAAATTCATCCCATAATTCTCCTTTTGCCTGAAAGAATAATCTGTCAATATTTTGAGAAAGTGAGTACTTCTTTTTTAGCAAACTCAAATAATACGGAATACCTCCAATTATCATATAGCACTCAGCAATATCGTATCTTGACCACACAAATCCTTTTGTTCTCAGATATTGCTCTACCTCAGACAAAGTAAATGGTTTCAGATATAATCGACATGTTTGCCGATTAAACAAGCCTCCTTTATTGTTAGCAAGATTGTCTACCATCCAGGCAGTAGCTGAACCGCATACAATGAATACGATATTATCCACTGTAGATGCGAAATCATTCCAAAACCATTCAAAAGCAGGTAAAAAACCGGAACGATATGTGTCAAGCCAAGGCATTTCATCAAAAAAGAATACTTGTTTTTTCTCTTTAGATAAATCCTCTATATATGCCCGCAATAATTCAAAGGCTTCCGTCCAATCCTTAGGTGCTTTTACACGTTTCCCTGATTTTCTGGATAATTCAGAAGCAAAATTTTTAAGTTGAACTCCTTTTGGCTGCTCAAAGGCTCCTGTAAGTTTAAATGCAAACTGATTATTGAAAAATTCATTTATCAAAAATGTTTTTCCGACCCTCCTACGCCCATATACAATAATCAACTGCGCCGAATCGCTTTCAAGACACTCATTAAGCCGTTCACATTCTTCATTTCTTCCAACTAATTTTTTATTTTCCATATGATTACTATATTATCCGGCAACGGCCTTGTCAATATTCAAGCGTCCAAATCTCAAAAATATCGATACATTTGGACGTTTGACTTGTTGAATTCATTTTAATGTACTCTGGAAACTCTTCTTAATCCTCAAAAAGTTTCTGTTTACGCTCTATCATCTCGTCGATTTTTTCAATATAGAGCCCCACATCCTTAACGTTATCGCACCTTTCGATGCGTCCGTCCGGGAACACCCGCTTCGTAATCGAACCGGCTCCTAACGCAAGAATAGTCTGTTTCTCCTCCATGATTAAAATGTTATAGATTCCGAATTTTCCTTCTTTGGCATATCCTACATTTTCAAAGTTTCCGGACATATTTTTCTGCCTGTAGAGATAATAGGGCACCATATCCATATCTGCCGCACCTTTTGCCGCAATTTTCATGGTCTCATCCGTGTTGTGCAGTGCGGTAATGCCGTTTTCCTCTATCCATCTGTTCAATTTGGAAGCACGCTTGATGGCAAGGGAATGAACCGTAAGTGAATCCGGCATAAGCGCCTCAACCGCCTCTATGGTCCTTGCCACATCCTCCTCCTTCTCTCCCGGAAGTCCCAGGATCAGATCCATATTGATGTTGGAAAAGCCCATATTTCTTGCCAAATGGAAGGCCTCCTTCACCTGCTCTACCGTGTGTCTCCTTCCGATCAGATCAAGGGTTTCCTGCTTCATGGTCTGGGGATTAACGGAAATTCTGGTAACGCCCCACTTCATCAAAACAGCCAGTTTCTCTTCCGTGATGCTGTCCGCTCTTCCCGCTTCCACCGTAAATTCCTTTACCTCGGAAAAATCAAGCGTATTCTTAAGCTTTCCGAGAAGCCTGTCAAGCTCCTCCGCCTCCAGCGTAGTGGGCGTGCCTCCGCCGATATAGACCGTATCCAGTATTTTATCTTTATAAATCTCTGCGGTAAAATCGATTTCCTTTTCCAGTGCGGTGAGATAATCATCTATTCTCTTTTTCCATGACACAATGGGATAAGAGGTAAAGGAACAATAAAGGCAGGTAGTCGGGCAGAATGGAATCCCGATGTACAGGCTGTATCCGTCTCTGTAATGCAACGTGGAGAGAAGTTCTCTCTCTCTTTTCGCGATATCAATGGAGAGAAGACCCTTTTCCTCACTGACAAGATAAGTTTCCTTCATATAAGAAAGAATTTCCTTCTCATCCTTCCCCTGTTCCAAAAGGGTCATGGGAATCTTGGTGGGTCTGATTCCTGTAAGCGTACCCCATGGAAGCAGCCTACCTGTATGTTCTGACAACGTCACATAGATCAGCTGCTTTAAGCGGTTCTTCACTTCGCTTCTCTCCATATCGGGCAATATTTCCACCTTCTTGCCGCCAAAAGAAGATTCTGATCCGCTTTCTTTTACTCCTACAAGTGTCAGAAGGATTTTATCTTCCTGAAAACTGATGGAAAGATCAGGATAGTCTTCCGATGAACTGTAAAATACATCCTGTCCTTCCACACTCACCTTCACATCACATTCCGGATAAAACGCCTTTACCAGCGAATGAATATCATATTCAAATCCTGCTTTGTTTACTGTAACCGCAACTAATTTTTGTTCCATGTTTTCCTCTTTTTTTCATCTATAAGAAAATTTTACCTTGGGTTTCAAAGACCCATACAAAAAGGTATCCGCATCTTTTTCGATGCGGACACCCACTGAACCCTGATTTTATCTGTTATTGTTTTCCGCACTTTTTATGTTGCATGTCATTACTCTACTGTTACCACCTTTGCAAGATTTCTCGGCTTATCCACGTCAAGTCCCTTGTCGAGAGATACATAGTAAGCAATCAGCTGAAGTACCACCGATGCAGGCATTACCATAAATTCATCCTCCATCACAGGCAGTCTGAAAATCCTGCTCCAGATCTTCTCCTGTTCAAGCACTTCGTCTCCCTTGATCAGAAGGATCACCTTCGCGCCTCTGGACTGTACTTCCTTGATATTGGAAAGCTCCTTGCTCTTTAGCTTATCCTGGGTTACCACTGCGATCACCGGTGTCTCCGAGGTGATCAGTGCGATGGTTCCGTGTTTCAGTTCTCCGGAAGCGTAGGCCTCTGAATGAATGTAGGAAACCTCCTTCAATTTAAGAGACCCCTCAAGCAGGATGGAGTAATCCAGTCCTCTTCCGATCATGAAAACATCCTTTGCATTCAATATGGTATCTGCAATGTGATGAATCTCTTCCTTCTGGGAAAGTACCTCTTTCATAACATCGGGGACACGAAGAAGCTCATCCATATATTTCTTTGTCTGATCTTCACTCCAAAGACCTCTGGCGATGGCCATTCTGGCTGTCAGAAGATAAAGCACTGCCAGCTGGGTCGTATATGCTTTGGTACTTGCCACTGCGATTTCCGGTCCCGCACAGGTATAGATCACATGCTCACTTGCCCTTGCAATGGAAGCTCCCTTCACATTGACAATGGAAATACTGGGCGAACCGCACTTTCTTGCAAACTTGAGTGCCTCCAGCGTATCGATGGTCTCTCCGGACTGGGAGATGGCGATCACCAGTGTTTTGTCATTCACCACAGGATCGTTGTACATAAACTCAGATGCCATCACCACATCCACATGAATACCGATCATGGATTGGATCAGGCTCTTTCCCACAAGTCCTGCATGCATGGCAGTTCCGCAGGCGATCACACAGATTCTCTCGCAGGAGGCGAGCATTTCATCCTTGATGCCTTCTGCTGTAAAATCAGGTTTGCCATCCTTAATCCTGGGAAGCACGGTATCATTGATGACATCAGGCTGCTCCATAATCTCCTTTTCCATATAGAAAGGATAACCGCCCTTGTCACTGCGGCTGATATCCCAGTCAACTGTGAGCCAGTCAATCCTTGCCTTGTCGCCCGAAAGATCATACATTTCGATTCCTTCCCTGGAGAGACATACCACATTCAATTCCGGCACCACGAAATATTGGGTTGTAAAAGGTACAATCGCTGCCACATCAGAGGAAAGGATGGCTCCGTCCTCGGTGTTTGCCGCAACGATAGGGCTTACATTTCGAACCGCATAAATTTTGCCCGGTATATCTTCAAACATGATGGCAAGTGCAAAGGTTCCCTTCAGCTTCAGAACCGTCTTACGAATAGCCGAATAGGGATCTCCCTGATAGAAATGAGAGAGCACTGCTGCCACCACTTCACTGTCCGTCTGGGATTTCAATTTCCCGTCCAGCTCATACTTCTCAATCAGCTGTCTGTAGTTTTCAATAATACCGTTGTGAATAATGGTGATCTTACCGTAGCCGTGGGGATGTGCATTCTCGTCGCTGACACCGCCATGAGTCGCCCATCTGGTATGACCGATTCCACAATGCCCGGAAACATTTTTTTCTTCACAGAGAAGGCGAAGATCCTTTACTCTTCCCGCACGCTTGATAATTCTTGCAGGGCCTCCATTTTCATCGGAAAGTGCGATTCCGGCGCTGTCATATCCTCTGTACTCCAAAAGCTCCAGGGCATCCAGCATGATCCCGCTTGCCTCTTTTGTTCCTGTATATCCTATAATTCCACACATATTATTTTCCTCATCTTTCTTAATTCGTCATATGTTAACCTTATATCAATTTCTTTATTAACTATTCTTACGGGAAAGCTTGCTGACATATTCTTCCAAATCAGATTTCCGTCAAAATTCCCGTCCTCCGTTATACCGTATTTGTTTTGCAGTCACCTGCATATTTGCCGGCATATCCCGCACCGGAAGGATGCGGAAGGGCATCCGCCGAATTTTCGATAACCCTTCTCCTCGTCATCCTTAAAGACATCATCGGGGCTTTGCTGTTTCAGACCGCCTGATTCTGTCTAAGGCTCTGGCGCTAAATGAGGAAAACAATAACAATCATAAAATCTATTCAGTTATCAAGGTTCATCGCAAACATTATACACAAAAGCATACGGATTGTAAACTTTCTTCTATTCGTATTTTGCAAACTCGCCGTATTCCTGCCAGATATTACAGATCCATGTCTTTCCCTGATTGAAAATGATCTCTTCGCCGTTTTCATCATAGAACTTAGCAGGCGTTGCGTCGCCATCGTAACGTTTCCATGTTCCTTTGATCACTTTTCCGCCAGTAAATACAATGGCATCACCTTCGCCGTGCACGCCGAATGCCAGATAGTCATGGTCATCCCGCACTTCCCCGTGGCAATACTGGAATACTACATTGGACACGGCAAGCTGGCTTCCGTCAATTTCATCTGTCTGTTCTTTTCCGTCCTGATAACGGTAATAGAGTCCGTCATCCTCATGATATTCAAAATAGGGTGTATACGCACCGTATCCGCCTTTGTTTCCTTCCGTTCCTCCTGGCATGATCTTTGTCGCGCTCTCAGCATCCTGATAATTATCCTGCGCTCTGACATTCTCTGCCGCAAAGGTAAAGGGCGGCACATAAGCATCGTCGTAATCCCAGTCATAGGAAAGGCGCTCTGCAGCTTCCTTCATGCCGTCGATAAACAGATAGCCTGTAAACTCCGTCGCATAACCGGGACGGCTGACTCTGTCAAAAGCTTCATGGGCAGGATTGTAGATTCCTTCCACCGCTGCACTGATATTCTGAACGGTATCCCGGTTGATCAGTTCTTCCACATAGGGTCTGGCAAGTCCCCAGTTGCAGTAAATTGCCTCATAGCCCATAGCCACATAAACAAAATAATCACGGCTGCTTCTGACAGGTCCGATCCTGTCAAGATCGTCAAAATCCTCAAATACAGCCATCAGTCTTGTAATACGTCCTTCCACAGGTGCCTCATAGATAATACTTGCCTTGGAAATACCGTATTGCGGCATTGCCGGTGCATTATTGGGAATCATCACGGCAATGGGGCGTCTTGTCACGACGCTTTCATCCTTCCACTCACCGGTCAGATAACTCTGCATCTTTCCGTCAACAACTTCTCTTTCCTCTATCACTGCAAAGCCTTCCGGTTCCGGAGTGGGAGTGGGTTCTGCGGTCGCCGCAGATGTGGGAGCGGTTTCCTCCTCCTCAACAGTTTCCGGCTCGTTGCTCTTTCCGCATCCCGCAAGCAGCATTGCCGCCAAAATTGATGTCAAAAAACAGGTTATCAGTTTTCTTTTCATTCATTGCCTC
Organism: Lachnospiraceae bacterium; assembly: GCA_017622575.1. GTDB lineage: Bacteria > Bacillota > Clostridia > Lachnospirales > Lachnospiraceae > Suilimivivens. The sequence continues at coordinate 22,182 of JAGAQU010000111.1, read as the reverse complement.
CTCATATGCGGTCTGTTTATTTTTCAGACCATTTCTATTTTAAAAAAAACTGTTATTTTCTCTTTCATATCCGATGGTTGTGGATGGACCGTGTCCCGGATATACCTTTACATCATCGGGAAGCACCATCAATTTTTCCCGGATGGAACGAACCAGAGTGCTCATGCTGCCCGTGGGAAAATCCGTTCTTCCCACAGATTCCAGAAACAAAGTATCTCCACTGATCAGTATCTTATCCTTTTCAAAATAATAACAGCAGCTTCCTCCCGTATGTCCGGGTGTTGCAATCACCTTTCCTGTAATACCAAGAAGGGTAAATTCCTCTCCGTCCCGAAACAGTACATCAGGCACCACCTGACAGGCTCTTCCCGCCTGTGCCGATACATTTAAGCCGGCATCCCCGCACAGCTCTTTTTCACCTTCATAGGCATAAAGCTTTGCTCCTGACAGTTCCCTCAGTTTCTCTGCTCCCCAGATATGATCAAAATGTCCATGGGTCAGCAGAATTGCTCCCACGGAAAATTCCTTTTCCTTCAAAGCATTATAAAGATAATCACCGTGGTCTGCCGGATCAAAAAGGAGCACTTCCTTTTTTCCATCCTCATACACAAAATAGCAGTTTGTCTGGCAGATACCGAGAGTGATTTTTCCAATCTTTAACTCATTCATTTTCTTTCCTTTCTGGCGGATCCTATGCCTTCTCCATCAGCCGGTGGTTCTCTCAATATCGATCACACTGTCAATGGATTTGATCTTTTCGATGATCCTGATCAGTTCTTCCCTGCTGCTGATTTCAAATGATGTTGACATGGTGGCAAGCCCCTGTTTGCTGGTTCTGGTGTTCATGGAGAGAATATCAATATTCTTCTCCGTAAGAGCCTTGGAGATATCGGCAAGAAGACCGTTTCTGTTATTGGCATAAATCTTGATCTCGGCAAGATACTTGCCACCCGAAACTTCATCTGCAGAAGACTCCCACTCCGCATCGATCAGTCTTTCCCTCTCCATCTCCGGAAGATTCAAAATATTAATACAGTCTGTCCTGTGAATGGAAACACCTCTTCCTCTGGTGACAAATCCTACAATTTCATCTCCCGGCACGGGAGAACAACATTTGGAGAAACGAACCGCAATATCATGGATTCCCTTCACCACGATTCCACTCTTTGATTTCATCTTTGCAGGACTTGCGGAAGCGCTCTGTGCATTTTCCGCCACCTGTGCCAGCACCTGTTCATTGGTCATGACAACCTTATGGTCTTTTTCATAGAATTCCATCATCTTGTTGATGATCTGGCCTTCCTTTAATCCGCCATGACCGATTGCTGCAAGCACTGCATCCCAATCTCTGAAACCGTATTTACGCATGATTGCTTCCGTGTAATCCGGCTTCATCAGGTTCTGGATATTGATTCCTCTTGCTCTGCAATAATTATTTAGGAGTTCTTTTCCTTTTACAATATTTTCTTCTTTAAACTCATTTTTAAACCATTGATTGATCTTGTTTTTAGCCTGAGTGCTCTTGACCACATTGAGCCAGTCACGGCTTGGTCCTTTCGAATTCTGGGAGGTTAAAATTTCGATCTGATCACCATTTTTTATTTCATAATCGATTGTCACCAGCTTGCCGTTCACTCTGGCTCCAATCATCTTATTGCCCACCGCGCTGTGAATGCTGTAAGCGAAATCGATGGGTGTAGAACCTGCCGGAAGATTTTTCACTTCTCCGGAGGGTGTAAAACAGTAAACACTATCCGAAAACAGGTCAAGATCACTCTTTAACAGTTTCATGAACTCTTTGTTATCTGACATATCTCTCTGCCATTCCAGAATCTGGCGGAGCCATGTCAGTTTTTCTTCCTCCGAGTTATCCGCTTTTTTGCCATCGGAGGCCTCCTTATATTTCCAGTGGGCAGCAATACCGTATTCCGCAGCCTTATGCATTTCAAAGGTACGGATCTGAATCTCAAAGGGCTGTCCGTTTGTTCCGATCAGTGTGGTGTGAAGTGACTGATACATATTTTCCTTTGGCATGGCAATATAATCTTTAAAACGGCCGGGTATGGGTTTATACATTTCATGAATGACACCCAGGGCCGCATAGCAATCCTTTACCGTATCCACAATAATACGCACGGCAAACAGATCATAAATCTGATCGATGGTCTTATTCTGATTCTTCATTTTTTTGTAGATGCTGAAGAAATGCTTTACGCGACCGTCAATCTGTGCTTTGATGCCGGCATTTTTAATATGCTCACTGACCTCATCCACAATGCTCTGGATATATTTTTCGCGGACATTCTTGCGCACCGCAATTTTATCCACCAGATCATAATAAGCTTCCGGTTCCAGATATTTCAGGGAAAGATCATCCAACTCCACTTTGATTTTGGAAATACCGAGTCTCTGCGCAATGGGCGCATAGATATCCAAAGTTTCTCTGGCAATGCGCTGCTGGCTTTCCGGCTTCTGGTACTTTAAGGTACGCATGTTGTGAAGTCTGTCTGCCAGTTTAATCAGAATCACACGGATATCCTTTGCCATGGCAAGAAACATTTTACGAAGATTTTCCGCCTGCATTTCCAGTCTGTCAGGCTGATCTCCGTTTCCCGTGAACTGCAGTTTTTGCAACTTGGTAACGCCGTCTACCAGAAGCGCCACCTCATCACCGAACTGCTGCCGGATCTCCTGCTCCGTCATAATGGTGTCTTCCACCACATCATGGAGAAGTCCGGCGGCAATAGTTTCCTTGTCCATCTCAAGGTCTGCCAGTATAATGGCAACATATAACGGATGAATGATATATGGCTCTCCTGATTTTCGGAGCTGATCTTTATGGGCTTCCGACGCAACCTTATAGGCTTTCTCTATCAGAGAAATATCATCTGAAGGATGATACTTCTTTACCCGCAGGATCAGGTCATTGTAAAGCTGCTCAGGACTTTGAAACTCCTGTATAGCCTCAATTCTGCCATCATCAATTACCACTTCTTTTTTCGTTGTTTCTTTTCCTTCTTCTGTCATACACTCACACCTTTGCTGTAGTGATCTACTGCTTTAACGGCATAATAAAAATATTATATATTTTTTTCAAGTGTTCGTCAACGCCGGTAAAAACAAAAAGCCCTGTGCAGGGAAATTGCACAGGACTTTTTCGCATTTATCGTTAACCCATCGGGTATTTAAACTCGCATACACGCACTTCGTGCTCTTCTGCTGCTACGCAGCGGTATGCTCGTTAATACGGCAAGAAAACCAAATGCCGCATAGCGGCGCTTGGTTTTCTATTGCCTGTATTACATCATTCCGCCCATGCCGGCACCGCCTGCGGGCATTGCGGGAGTTTCTTCTTTGATATTGGCAACAACAGATTCTGTTGTAAGGAGTGTGGAAGCTACGCTGGTTGCATTCTGCAGCGCACTTCTTGTAACCTTTGCAGGATCGAGAATACCTGCTTTAACCATATCAACATATTCTTCTTTCAGAGCATCAAAGCCAACACCGACTTCAGACTCTCTCACTTTATTGATGATTACACTTCCCTCAAGACCTGCATTTGCTGCAATGTGGAACAGAGGAGCCTCCAAAGCCTTCAGAACGATCTGGGCACCTGTCTTCTCGTCTCCTTCCAGTGTATCGGCAAGCTTTGCAACTTCCTTGGATGCGTGGATATAAGCAGAACCACCACCGCAGATGATGCCTTCTTCTACTGCCGCTCTTGTAGCTGCCAGAGCATCCTCAAGACGAAGCTTTGCTTCCTTCATTTCTGTTTCGGTAGCTGCACCCACACGGATAACGGCAACGCCGCCTGCCAGCTTGGCAAGTCTTTCCTGTAATTTTTCTCTGTCAAAATCAGATGTGGTCTCTTCAATCTGTCCCTTGATCTGATTGATTCTTGCCGCGATTGCTTCCTTTTCGCCTTCGCCGTCAACAATAACGGTATTCTCTTTCTGAACCTTAACGGATTTTGCACGTCCAAGCTGGTCCATGGTAACTTCCTTGAGTTCAAGACCGAGCTCACTGCTGATTACCTGACCGCCTGTAAGGATTGCGATATCCTCCAGCATTGCTTTTCTTCTGTCACCATAGCCGGGAGCCTTCACTGCTACTACATTGAAGGTACCGCGAAGCTTGTTGACAATCAGAGTGGTAAGTGCTTCACCTTCTACATCCTCAGCAATGATCAGTAATTTAGCACCTGACTGAACGATCTGCTCAAGGAGCGGTAAGATCTCCTGAATGTTAGAAATCTTTTTATCTGTGATCAGGATATAAGGATTGTCAAGAACAGCTTCCATCTTATCCATGTCGGTTGCCATATAAGCTGAGATATATCCTCTGTCAAACTGCATACCTTCTACCAGGTCAAGCTCTGTCTGCATGGTCTTGCTTTCCTCAATGGTGATAACACCGTCGCCGGAAACCTTTTCCATAGCATCTGCAACCAGCTGTCCTACTTCCTCGTCACCGGCAGAGATAGCAGCAACTCTTGCGATATGTTCCTTGCCGTTTACCTTTGAACTCATCTTGGCGATTGCATCTACTGCTGTGTCGGTTGCTTTCTTCATACCTTTTCTGAGGATGATCGGATTAGCGCCTGCTGCCAGATTCTTCATACCCGCATTTACCATAGCCTGTGCAAGAACGGTTGCTGTTGTAGTACCGTCACCTGCCACATCATTTGTCTTTGTGGCAACTTCCTTGACGAGCTGTGCCCCCATGTTCTCAAATGCATCTTCCAATTCAATTTCCTTTGCGATGGTAACACCATCATTTGTAATTAAGGGCGCTCCGAAAGATTTATCAAGAACCACATTTCTTCCTTTGGGTCCTAAGGTTACTCTTACGGTATCTGCCAACTGATTTACACCTGATTCAAGAGCAGCACGTGCGTCTGCGCCATATTTAATTTCCTTTGCCATGTTAATAGGCCTCCTTCTATTCAATGATAATATGATATTTTTCAAAAAGAACAGTTTTACCGTTCTTCAAAAGCTTCGGCTTGTATGACTCTATTTTCAAAGCTTCGGCTCGTCGAAGCGATGTTATTCAATAATTGCAAGAATATCGTTCTGCTTCACAACAATGTATTCTTCTTCATCAAGCTTAACTTCTGTTCCGGCATATTTGGAATAGATTACCTGATCTCCTACCTTCACTTCCATTTTTACTTCTTTGCCGTCAACTGTGCCACCGGGACCTACTGCGATAACTTCTGCCTGCTGAGGTTTTTCTTTGCTCTGTCCGGGTAAAACAATGCCTGACTTTGTAGTTTCCTCTGCAACCAACTGCTTTAATACAACTCTGTCTCCTAAGGGTACTAACTTCATTTTAACTGCCTCCTTTATTATGTTAAAAAAATGTTTTTCGTTATTTGTTAGCACTCATTTTGTTTGAGTGCTAATCGTTAAGACATATATTAATTTTATATGCACCTCTTTGCAAACGGTATCACAAGCGAATACAGTTGTTTTTTATTTAACTTTCTCTGTTTTTCTTGTTTTTACTCTCATTATCTCACTTTTGCTTTGTGGGAATGATTTAATAATTTGTTTATTTTTAGATAATAAATTTTAATAAAGAATGAAACAGGCAAAGCAAAAGCGATATCAACCCGGCTATCCCTCCGGTTTGATATCGCTGTATACCTGATAATACCATTTTACACCATACTATTATGAAATCCCCTTCTTAAGTCTCTCCTGATATCCCGGCGCATTTTTGACTTCAAATTTATTGTTGAACATCTCATACTCGGCATCTGACAATTTGTCCTCCAGCTTTTCTTCAATATTCGTCTTATATACCACGCCTACTGCCACAGAGGGAGCAAGAATCTTGTCCTCGTATGTATCACAATCATTCCGGATCTGTCTTGCATATTCTTCCGCTTCCCCTTCCGTTGCCATGGGAATCAGCACGCCGAATGCATCTCCGTCAATCCTCCCTACAATAAAGTCAGGCTTGGCTTCCTTCTTCAGGATTTCTGCCACGATCCTGATCAGCCTGTCACTTTCCTCATCCCCAAAATGGTCATTGGCAAACTTCCAGTCATTGATATTCACGTTCAGCACTGCCACAGGCACTACCTCTGCGCGGTCAATGACCTCCATTCTTTCATTAAAATAATTCTTGTGAAAGACGCCTGTGAGTGCATCATTATTCTCATTCTGAATGATCTGGCGGCGCTTTTCCTTAAGGAGTACCTCGAGTTCCTCCAGATAGATACTGGTCTCATGGCGAAGATATGTTTCCTCTCCAAGATCTTCCAAAAGCTGAACGGTGCTGTCCACCATACTGTTTATCTGCGCGCTGTTCCTGTCTGAAATAATTTCCTTAATATATAAATGTCCGATGGTGCGGTTCTGCACGCGCACCTTTCTTCCCGGCTCATTCACCACATCCGGATAAAAGCCAAGGAAGCTGTCACCGATGACGATCTCTTTTTCCCCGTGCCTGTCCGTAAGAAGAATATTGATTTCCAGAACATCCGCAAGATTCTGAAGATAATTCTTCACCACATCCATGTTGTAAAGATTGGAAAAAGAATAATTTCTGATATTTTCTTTGATTCTTTTGTCATAAGGTATTGCCTGATATCCCATATGATAACCTCTCCTGTATCCTTGATTCCCTGTTCATAAGTATAACGTTTTTCCCTGATTTTATCAAGCAATTATTATACGTTCCAGGTCATCGGGCACATATACTTTCCCGCTGAAATTCTTTTCGGCCTCTTTTCCGTAACGCTGCTTCTGGGTACTTAAAGAAGAGTCTTCCGTATGATAAAGGACTAAGTTTTTCACAGACAGCTCATCGGCAAGTCGCCCCGCATCAAGCGCTGTGCTGTGATGCTTTTCATAGGGTTTGAATACTTCCCTGTCCTCATAAAGGCAGAAAGCCTCACAGAGCAGATAATCACTGTTTGCTGCATATCTTCTCTCCACCTCATGAAAAGGTTCATCCCCCAGACAGGTCAGTTTCTTTCCTGTTATCTCCATCTGAAATCCAAACTGTTTCATCTTGGTGGAACCGATATCGAAAAACCGGACAGGCATGGAAAGGATTTCTTTTTCCTCTCCGTCCTCCACCTCACAGATAAGAATCCTGTCACCAATCCATTTCAGGAACTTTTCTGCAAGCGTCAGCCTACAGATAGACAGAAGTGCTTCCCCGGCTTCTTTATGACAATAGATTGTGCATGTTCCCTGATATTTTCCACTGCCATGGCATTCCCTGTTCCCAGTATAATCAGTTCTGTCTTGTTCTTGTCCATTGTTCCTTTCTTCCACTCCTGTTTTTCCCGTAAGTCAGATTATCATTCAACTGGCAGTATTCCCCTGTTCTGCTGTAGGAATCCATGAGATGACTGTGGCTTCGCACCTTCGTAGGAATATCATCCTCTTTCCCGGTTGATGTAACCTGCCCGTCTTTGCTCTTTTCCTTACCGGAATTATTTTTACCTGAGGGGGTCTGACCGTCTGTCAGTGCGGCAAACGCATCTTTTTCCCGGCGGAATCTTGCACCTGCGCTTTGAAGCACTGCCTTTATTTTTGTGGGAACGCTCTGCACTCTTTCCACTATCTGATACTGAAATGTATCTCTGATGGAGGCTGCCGCACCATGTATCCCGGAAAGAAGATTCTCTCTCCACAGATTCCACGTATTTTGTTTTTCTCCGGATGATTCTTCTCCCAGTGAATCCCAGAAATTCTTAAAAATACCTCTCCCTGTTTTCCCAGTCCTATTTTGCTCCGTCACTTGTCCCGTAGTCATACGGTAGGTATCACCGTCCTTAGAAAATACAACGGTGCTGTTTTTTAACCCGGGATCTCCCTTTCCTGCACCGAGCGCCCCTTCCTTTTGCTTTACCTGATCCTCCTGCAGGCACTCTGTAATATGATGGGTATGACCTTCCTGATAATTTCTGTTCTGAAAAGAAGTATAGTCATTTCTGATCTGCATAACATCCCCCTCTCCTACGTTCATTATAGTATAGAAAGACAGCAATTACTATTTATTTTTCCACAAGAAAAATCTTTGCGCTTTCTTAACAACGCGAAAATTGCTCTATCGGCCTTTTAAAGGTATAATGAGGCTATGAAAACATTATTTGAAAAGCTGAAAACATTTTTTTCCACCAAATCAGGCCTGATTGCCAAAAATATATTGATTACTCTGACCTTGTCGGGAGTTGCCACCGGTGCAGCCTTCTGGTTTTTTCATCATGTGCCTGAAAATCCCTCCAACATTGCTCTGGTATATATCACGGCCCTTGTTTTGATCGCCCGTTTTACTACCGGCTATCTATATGGGATCCTATCCTCGCTGATTGGAGTTATCTGTGTCAATTATCTGTTTACATACCCTTATTTTGAGTTGAATTTTACGCTTACCGGATATCCGGTCACCTTTCTTTTCATGCTGATTATCTCTCTCACCATCAGCACCATGACTTCCCAGATCAAATCCCAGGGAGCCATTCTTCTGGAGCGTGAAAAGCTGCTTATGGAGGCTGAAAAAGAAAAAATGCGGGCAAACCTCCTTCGAAGTGTTTCCCATGATCTCCGCACTCCCCTGACCGGTATCATCGGCAACAGTTCCACTTACCTTGATAACCGCACTTCCCTTACGGAGGAAGAAAAGCTTCAGATCGTAAGTCATATTAACGATGATTCCAACTGGCTTCTCAACATGGTGGAAAATCTTCTCTCCGTCACCAGGATCGATGAGCGTTCCATGAAGATCGCCACTTCTTTAGAGTCTGTAGAGGAAGTCTGTGCGGAAGCGATAAGACGCCTTTGTAAACGCCTGCCGGATGCCGATATCAAAGTGACCGTTCCCGATAACTATCTGCTCATTCCCATGGATGCCATGCTGATCGAGCAGGTTATTATCAATCTTCTTGAAAATGCCGTGGTACATGCCGGAAGTACACTTCCTATCGAACTGACCGTTACGGAGGAGCCCCGTTTTGTTACCTTTAAGGTAAAAGACTATGGTGTGGGCATTCCCCCCGAAAAGCTCGATACAATCTTTGACGGTTCCCCCTACACGCCAATGGCGGCCAGCGATGTACATAAAGGCATGGGGATAGGACTGTCGATCTGCAAGACCATCATAACCGCTCATGGCGGAAAGATAAACGCTTACAACCACGAACACGGCTGTTTATTTACTTTTACACTTCCAAAGGAGGAAAAATAGAATGATCCCAAAATCTTCTGTTTTATTGATTGAGGATGAAGAAAATATCCGTTCTTTTATTGCCACTACCCTGAAGAATCAGAATTATAAGATAACCACCGCATCCTGTGGAACAGAAGGGCTGCATTTGTGCGCTTCTCTCTGTCCCGATGTGGTTTTGCTTGATTTAGGTCTACCCGATATGGATGGTATCGATGTGATCAAAAAGCTGCGTGAATGGAGCTGTGTTCCCATCATTGTGATTTCTGCCAGAACTCATGAACAGGAAAAGGCGAAAGCTCTGGATCTCGGTGCGGATGACTACATCACCAAGCCTTTTGGCACAGTGGAACTGCTTGCCAGGATCCGTACCTCTCTGCGCCACAGCAACCAGCTGAATGCAGGAAATAATGCCGGTCTTTTGGCCTATCACCACGGCGATCTCGTGGTTAATTACGAAAAACACCTGGTAACCTTAAAAGGGGAAATGATCCATCTTACCCAGATTGAATTTAAACTCCTCAGCCTTCTTGCCAAAAACAGCGGAAAAGTGCTGACCTATTCCTACATCATGGAAAAAATATGGGGTCCGTATGTGGACAATAACAATCAGATTCTGCGGGTAAATATGGCCAATATCCGCCGCAAGATAGAAAAAAATCCTGCGGCTCCCGAACACGTTTTTACGGAAATCGGAATCGGCTATCGCATGGCTGAAGGTGATCAGTCCCTGTAAAGCCCTTTTAAAAGGGCAATTTCTTTCTGATATCCGGGAAGTTCATTGGGCGTTTCCAGATAAAACGGCAATGTTCTCAATCTTTCGTCATTGATGATCTTCTCCATGGCAGCAAGACCGATTCCACCCTCTCCGATCTTTGCATGACGGTCCTTATGGCAGCCAAGCGTATTTAAGCTGTCATTTAAATGGATTGCCTTTAGTTTATCAAGACCGATGACACTGTCAAATTCCTTGAGTACCCCGTCAAGATCATTTACCACATCATACCCACCGTCAAACACATGGCAGGTGTCAAGGCATACTCCAAGCTTTTCTCTTTTATCCACCTTATCCATAATGGCCCGAAGCTCCTCAAAGCTTCTTCCCACCTCAGAGCCCTTGCCCGCCATGGTTTCCAGAAGAACCGTAGTGGAAAATTCCTCTTCAAAAAGACGGTTCAAATGCTCTGCAATCAGTTCAATCCCTTTTTCTGCTCCCTGACTCACATGGCTTCCCGGGTGAAAATTGTACATGGTCCCCGGAAGATGCTCAAGGCGCCGCAGATCATCCTGCATGGTTTCAAATGTAAATTTCCTAAGTCCCTCATCCTTGGCACATGCATTTAAGGTATAAGGAGCATGGGCGAGAATATTCGCAATACCGTTTTCTTCCGCAAAGGAAAGATAATTCCTGATATCCTCAAGATCCAGCGCCTTGGCGCTTCCGCCTCTCGGATTTCTGGTGAAAAACTGAAAGGTATTTGCTCCTATGTTAACAGCTTCCTTTCCCATAGCCAGAAAGCCCTTGGCGGAAGACAGATGGCAACCGATTCTCAACATATTTCTTATTCTCCCTTCATAAAACATATCTCTCTAAAGTGGCACGGACTGCGCCCTTTCCTGCGGTCATCTCCACGAAATAGTCGCATACCTTCTCTGCCATTCCTGCCTGACAGAGATCCACACCAAATATTTTACTATTTGACAGAACCGGTTTCAACCTCTCCTTTACCTCTTCTTTTTCTCCCGGATCGATACTGTTTACAACAGGGCACACCTCACCCAACAACGGATCGGGGCTTAAGATAAATGAATTACCCTGGTCATCTACTGCCATCAGATAGCGGAGCCATCCTGCAAACACCAGGGGGATCAGAGTAAGATCGGATACCTTTAAGTGATCGGAGGCCGCATATGCCTTGATTGTTTCTCCATAGCGGATCGCAAGCTTTTGGGAGGTATCCGTGGCTATTCTCTGTGGCGTATCCGGCATAAAAGGATTGGGAATACGCACCTTTACCACCGTATCAATGAACTCCCCGGGATGGATAATACCGGGATCTGTGACCACCGGAAGCCCTTCCCTGTACCCGATTCCTTCCACCAGTTTTCGCAGTGTATCGTCCTTCATTTCCTCGGAGATCAAATCGTAGCCAAGAAGACAACCAAATACGGCAAGCGCCGTATGTAATGGATTTAAGCAGGTGCATACCTTCATCTTCTCCACCTTGTCCACGGTTTCACGATCCGTAAACATCAATCCGCCCTTTTCCAGTGCTTCCCTCCCGTTTGGAAAAACATCCTCAATCACAAGATACTCACACTCTTCCGCATTGACAAAGGGTGCAACATAAGTATTCTTTGCAGTGATCACAGGGGCTGTATCTTCTATTCCGTCCTGCTTCAGAATTTTTTCTACAGATGCGTCAGGACGTGGTGTGATCTTATCGATCATCGTTAAGGGAAAAGATACCCTGCTCTTATCATTAACATATTTTTGAAATCCCTTTTTTATGAGACCTTTTTCCTCCCACTTGCCGGCAAACGTATTGATCGCCGTATAAAGCTTATCTCCGTTGTGGGAGCAATTGTCCATACTCACCATGGCAATCGGCTTTTCCCCTGCGAGGAAACGGGCATATAAAAGAGAAGCCACCCTGCCGATATAGCTTGCCGGTCTTTCAGGACCCTTTTCAAAATCGCTCTGTACAGACGCAAGAAATTCTCCTTTGCCGTCAGTCAGTATATATCCTTTTTCCGTAATGGTAAAAGAAGCCATCTGCAGGGAATCCTTTTCGAAGATTTCCTGTAATCGCTTCTTATCCTTCTCCTTTCCGGGATCAAGAACCAGCGCTTCCGCTATACTTCCTATTACCGTCTTTTCTATCGTTCCGTCCGCTTTTAAAGTGGCAAGGATGGAATAATTGTCATGAGGATGATATATCTTTTCAATGATCTCATCATCATATCCTTCCGCAACAATCAGTCCTCTGTCAAGGACGTCTGCGTTTAGCAGATTCTGTACCACATTTGCCTGGAAAGCGCGGAAAATATTCCCTGCTCCAAAGTGAACCCAAAAAGGCTGTTCCTTTGTCTCCCTTATCATTTGTTCCCGGTCATACAGGGGCAGACGATACCCTGCTTTCTCCCATGCTTCCCTGTTCTTTATTTCTTCTTCCTTCAGCTTCATCTTTTCAAACTTCCCTTCTCATTGTGACTCTTTTCAATGGCCTCCCATAAACCGTTTAAATAGGCAGCACCCAGAGCTCTGTCATAAAGACCATATCCCGGCATTGCCACTTCGTCCCAGATCATCCTGCCGTGATCCGGGCGAATAGGACCGTCAAATCCTGTCTCATAAAGAGCCTTCATGATCTCATACATGTCAAAGCTTCCATCAGAAGAAAGATGGGCTGCCTCCTCAAAATCTGTGGGAGAATTAAATTTCAGATTTCTGACATGGGCAAAATGAATTCGTCCTTTTAAGGAGCGTATCATATCAGGAAGATCATTTTCCAGATTTGTACCGTAAGATCCTGAACAAAAGGTAACCCCATTGTGAGGGTTATCCACCATGCTCATCATACGCAATATATTTTTCTTATTGATAATAATTCTGGGAAGACCAAACACACTCCATGCAGGATCGTCAGGATGGATTGCCATGTTGATATCATATTTGTCGCAGACCGGCATGATCCTTTCCAGAAAATATTTCAGATTGTCAAACAGCTTCTCATCATCAATATCACGATACATCTCAAAAAGCTCTTTCACATGCGCCATGCGCTCCGGTTCCCAGCCCGGCATAATGCTGCCGTTGGCATCCTCCTTTATGGATGCAAACATTTTCTCGGGATCCAAAGCATCAATCGCCTTCTGGGTATAGGCGAGAACAGTGGAACCGTCTGAACGGACCCGCGCAAGCTCCGTTCTGGTCCAGTCAAATACCGGCATAAAATTGTAGCAGACAAGATGAATACCCTCTTTGCCGAGATTTTCAAGCGTTTTTATGTAATTTTCAATATACTGCTCTCTCTCCGGAGCGCCGGTCTTGATGGCATCATGAATGTTGACGCTTTCAATTCCCGCGATATGAAGACCTGCTGCCGCGACCTCTTCCTTCAATGCCCTGATCCTCTCAAGACTCCAAACCTCTCCGGGCACTGTATCATACAGTGTAGTGATAACGCCCGTCACTCCCGGAACCTGACGGATCTGTTTTAGTGTAACCGTATCAAATTTTGAACCAAACCATCTCATCGTCATTTCCATATGCTTATACCTGCCTTCCCTTAACACTTTTTTATCATATTCTTTGATACTACTATTATAGAAACAGCATTGCTCCAAATCCATAGGCATATTTGTTAAAAACATTGCAAAACTTGCGGTGTTCCTGTATGCTTTAATTGTTCTCATAAATAAAAATTTCTATCGGCAAAACAACTAAAAAACGGAGAATTAAAAATCATGCAGAAAAAATTTACGACCCGGTTCAGCACACGCCAGTACATGCTTTCAAAGGATTTCGAATTATACTATTATGACGACTCTGCAAAACCCAGGATGTCCCTTCACACCCATGACTATTATGAATTTTACTTTTTTTTGGAGGGCGATGTCAGCATACGGATCGGTCAGGAAACATTTCCTCTCTCTTACGGAGATGTCATCGTAATTCCACCCCACATTTCCCATATGGCGGTCATTCACAGCATGGAACTGCCTTACAGGCGCTTTGTCTTCTGGATCAGTCAGGAATTCTGCAACGCTCTTCTTCAGCAATCCGTGGATTACGGTTATCTGATGCAGATGGTACAGATCAAAAAAAATTATATTTTTCACAATGATAAAATCAGCTTTCATACGATTCAGTCAAAGATCATCCAACTCCTTATGGAAATGCAAAGCAACCGCTTTGGACGGGATCCGCTTCTTACTCTTTACGCCGGCGACCTGATTCTTTATGTCAATCGTCTGGTTTATGAAAAGGAGCATCCGGAAACTGCTGCAGTTTCAAATACACTGTATCAAAATATCTGCAATTTCATAGAAGGGCATATCGATGAGGATCTGTCTCTTGACCGGTTGTCAAAAGAATTTTTTGTAAGTAAATATCACATTTCCCATGTCTTCAAGGACAATCTGGGGTTTTCCGTCCATCAGTATATCACAAAAAAAAGGCTTGCCCTCTGCAGGCAGGCCCTTCTTGGCGGTCACTCTGTCATTGAAACTTATGAAGCCTATGGTTTTAAGGATTACTCAGCCTTTTTCCGTGCTTTCAAAAAGGAATACGGCATCTCACCGAAAGTCATGCAGGAAAGTTATTTTCTTCACCGTTAGCTCTCACTTCATGACTCTCCATATCTATTTGCTGACTGTAAAAAACTGTTGTCTGATTAGTACTTCTTCTTTTGTGCGCAGGCATCCTTTCATCTTTGATTCAATATTGAGAAATTCTGTCACAAGATCAGGGTCAAAATCAATTCCGCTTTTCGACGCAATGATTGCCATGGATTTCTCATGAGAAAAGGGCTTTTTATAGGGTCTTTCCGAAGTCAGGGCGTCATAGACATCTACAATGCTCATAATTCTGGCTACCAACGGTATTTCTGTTTTCTTCAGTCCGTCAGGATATCCTTGTCCATTCCATTTTTCGTGATGATACCTTGCGATCTGTTCTGCGATCTCGCCGAACTCCCTGTCCGGTATCCTGTCCTTGATAAATTCAAAAAGCTGTCCGCCGATCACGGAGTGCATTTTCATCTGCTCAAATTCCTCATGATTCAGGGAATCTGCCTTTTGAAGAACGGCATCCTTTATGGCAATCTTACCCACATCGTGAAGCGGCGCACTTCTGCAGGCCTTCTTCACCATCTGAGTAGAAAGCTGTTCCTGATACCTTGGTATGGTGATCAGATGCTTTACAAAAGCAGAGAAATAAATGGAGGTGTTCTTCAGATGTCCTCCCGTCACGCCGTCCCGTGACTCTACAAGACCGGCAAAGCTGGTTGAGATCAAATCATACATCTGTTCAATCTCTTCTACCTTTTCTGCCACCTTTGCTTCCAGACTTCGCTGATACTCTGCCAGTTCGATCTGCGTCTCAATTCTTTTTTTCATGACGATTGGCACAAAAGGCTTTGTGATGTAATCCACAATACCGCTGTTAAAGCCTTCCACCTCGGCTTCCGGCCTGTTATCTGCCGTCAGGAAGATGACCGGTATGTGCTTCAATTTTTCATTATGTTTCAAAATCTTCAGCATTTCATAACCGTCCATCACCGGCATAATGATATCAAGCAGAATCAGATCAGGAATGATCGTCCCCAGTATGTCGAAAGCTTCCTTAGCCGAGAGTGCCTCATATAAATCATAAGTATCCTCCAGCACGTCTCTTGCCGCCTCATGATTCAGCTTCACATCATCTACCATCAGAATACTCTTTTTCCCCATAATGTTTACACCTACCCCCTGATATAACGCCTTGTTGTATCTTATCAATAATATCATATCAAATATACCATTTGGAAACAAGTATTTCGTCCGTTTTATGTGCGTATTATAAAGAAATAAATACCCGTAATACAGATTTTTTTGAAAAAGAGGCACAGATATGGTAATATAAAAAAAGATGCTCCTGTGGAATCTTTACTTAAGAATTCGTGAGGTGAATATCATGTTAAAACAGGTATCTATATTTGCAGAAAATCAGAAAGGCGCTTTTCAGGCAATTACCGGGATCCTCAAGGAAGAAAATATCAACATCCTGGGGTCTGTCACCAATGACAGTGCAGAATACGGTATTGTCAGAATGATTGTTTCCGATACCGAAAAAGCCCTTGCCGCCCTGTCAAAAAAAGGGTATCTCTGCCGCGCCAATGATATTCTTGGTGTGGAAATGAGTGATGAAGTGGGAAATCTGGACCATCTGCTGATCAGTTTGTCCGAAGGAAACATCAGTGTGGATTACATTTATCTTTGCTTTAACAGAGATACCGGCAAACCGGTTCTCATCATTCATACCGATGACATTTTTGAAGTGGAAGAATATTTAAAAGCAAAAGGATTCTCTGTTCAATAGAGAATCCTTTTTTCTTTCTAAATCCTTGGCATGTTGGGCGTAGCCGCCGGTCCTCTCTTCTCCCATTTCACCGGCACGGTCACTCCGTTTTCCGATACCAGCACAAAAGGCACTTCCATCGCCTTGTTGTTCTGACTGTCCTCATAAATGAATTCTGCCACAAAACGGTAGATCGGTTTCAGCGGTCCCTCCACCGTAATTTCATATGTAATCTCCTTAATACCGTCTCCCATATGAGCCATGGTGAGAAAAACTGCCTGTTCCTGCTGAGGTGCAATCTGACAGCCCTCTCTCGCATACAGATAGACATTGACCCTGTCCGAGGTCACCGCTTTGGAGGTATTTGAGAGCACAAATCTGATCTTCTTCGGCTCACCGCTTCTTATGACAGGATCCCCCAGGTAATCCAGCCGGACATTCAGATAAGGAAACTGAAAACGCACCACTTTCATCTCGTCATAAATATTTTGAAAATACGGCTTGGCGTAGAAGCTCTCGCCTTTCCATCCGGTCAGCTGATATTTTTCGAAGGCCTGCTGATGTAAAGAAACAACGCGGTCTGTCAGTTCATCCACGGTCTTCGGGATCTTCCCATACATCAGAAAAGGATTGATGCTGATGGTAACTATCTTATTCCCGATGGGTTTTGTCCATTTTTCATCAAAAATTCCTGTTCCGTACATGATGCCGTATAAAGCAGCGATGGTTCCGGCGGTACAGTCTGTATCCTCACCGTAATTGACTGCCGTACACATTGCCTTCTCAAAATCTCCTCCTCCGTAAAGAAGGCCGTAAATAATGATCATAATGTTTGAGGGAACGTCCCTGCCCATTTTTCCTTCGGCGTATCCCTTTTTTTCATCCTCATCCGCAATGGCATGCCATTCCAGATGACCGATATAATTCTGCATGATATATTCCCAGCTTTCCTCCATGCCCATTCCTCTGTCAAAGGTGGCAACGGCATCCCGGATCACTTTACTTACCGCACAATCCTCCGGAATATAGCTGAGTCCGATATTGATCAGTTCCCGCACATCTTTCTCATAAAAAGCTGCGCTCTCCATGGCTGCCACAAACACCTCTGCATAAACACCTTCACCGTCACCGTGGTCCACAATAGCATCCTCAAAAGCATATTTGGCCGCAAGATGAGGATACCTGGGATACAGACATGCCCAAATATCCGCTCTGATATAGGAACCACAGCTATCCTTAAAGGAATTGTTAAAGCTTCCGCAGACAGGCGGCTGCAAACCGGCGCGCAGATTGGTCTTGGCGGTCCCGTACTCCGCATGAGTGAAGATCATGTACTCGTTAAAGTATTCACCAAGCACCTTGGCGTCCACGTCAATCCCTTTTTCCTCCAGTGCCAGCAGCCAGAGAATCTGAATATCTAGATCATCATTGGGAAGAGGTTCCCCTGTGATATCATGAGTGTAATATGTCACATTGTTCTTCTTTCTCTCCCATTCCATGGGCATTCCCAGAGTTCCTCCGATATTTTTTCCGAGAAAACAGCCGGAAACTCTGTCACGATATTCTTTTAAATCCATTTTTTGCCTCCTTCTGTCTTTCATTGTGCAACATTATTTTTATATTTGCAACATGTTTCAGTTCCTTTCCTCGAATCCTTTATCCGTCGTTCTAACTCAGAAGCTGCAACACTTAACGAAATATCCCGCCGTTTCAGAAGACATATATTTCTGGTCGGAATCTCAGGTGTCATGTTGAGGACAACCAGATTCTCCCTGTTTTCCTTTTCCAAAAAATCCATCGGCACAAAGCCAATGCCCAAATCGGACCTTATCATCGGCAAAATCTGGTCTGCTGTAGCAGCCTCCACTTCCGGTGTAAAGGACATTCCCATTCTGCCAAAAACATCTGAATAAAAGCGAAAGGAAGCTGTTTGTTCCCCCAGTCCAATTAATGGATATTTCTTTATCTGTTCTTCAGTAAGAGTAGAACCTGCAGAAAGTGAAAATGCTGTGCTGCAAACCGGAACTTCCCGAATGATTCTGAGCGGTTTTGAACCAATCCCTGCCGGAAGGTCAAAAGGTTCTGTTACAATTGCCAAATCTGCCAATCCTTTTTTCAACACATCAATTGCCTGTGGTGTAGATTGGCTTAGTATCCTGATGCGGATGCCGGGATAATTCTTTCGGAATGTTTTCAAAACAGGAAGTAATATACAATGTAGTGCTATTTCGCTGGCTACCACCGTAATCATCCCTGACTGCAGACTTTTATCTCTGGCTATTTCTTCTTCTCCACACAGGATATGTTCAAAAGCAACGGAGATATGGGCATATAGTTTTTCTCCTTCCGGAGTCAGTATAATACCATGCCGTTGTCTTACAAACAACGTACACCCCAATTCCCCTTCCAGTTTTTTCATCATCCTGGTAATGTTAGGCTGGTTATTAAGAAGTGCTTTGGCGGCTCCGGTAAAACTCTTGTATTTTGCTACATAATAAAAGACTCTGTAATAGTCATAGCTGATGTTCATTGCAGTTCCTCACATATTAATTTCATATATCACAATATCATAATTAATATTTTACACATATCTTTAAACGAATTATAATACATCTGATAAGAAAAGACAACGGAGGAATCTAACGATGAATAAAGATCTGACTGTGGGGAACCCACAAACCGTACTGTGGAAATTTTGTATGCCTTTGTTTGGAAGCATTATTTTTCAGCAGCTCTATAATATAGCAGACAGCTTAGTTGCCGGCAAGTTTGTGGGGGAAAAAGCATTGGCAGCAGTTGGCAACAGCTATGAGATTACTTTAATTTTTATTGCCTTTGCCTTTGGCTGCAACATGGGATGCTCCGTTGTCGTTTCCAATCTGTTCGGTGCAAAGAAGTATAAAGATATGAAAACTGCTGTTTACACTGCCTGCATTTTCAGTGGTTTTGTTTGTATCCTGTTAATGCTCATCGGAATAGCCGGCTCTGGTATGCTGCTTCGGTTAATTAGAACCCCTGAAGAAGTATTTGCGGATTCAAAACTGTATCTGGATATTTACGCATGGGGATTACCATTTGTCTTTTTCTACAATATTGCTACCGGTATCTTCTCTGCACTCGGAGATTCCAAAACACCGTTTTACTTTCTGGCGGTATCTTCTTTGTCCAATATTGCAGTTGATATCTGGTTTGTCAAGGCATTCCATATGGGGGTAGCCGGCGTAGCGTGGGCAACGTTTCTCTGTCAGGGAATCAGCTGCATTCTGGCAATGACTGTAGTATTCAAGAGACTTGCTAAAATGGAAGTAAACGAAAAAGCTCCTCTATTTGATTTACAGCTTTTAAAACAGATTGTAGTGATTGCCATTCCAAGCACTTTGCAGCAGAGCTTTATTTCCATAGGCAACATCATAATCCAGAGTATTATTAACGGTTTCGGAGCACCTGTCATGGCCGGATATTCTGCTGCCGTAAAACTGAATAATCTGGTGATCACTTCCTTTACAACACTTGGAAACGGAATTTCCAATTATACAGCACAGAATCTTGGTGCCAGGAAGATTGACCAGGTAAAACAGGGGTTCGGTGTTGGTGTCAAATTAGTATGGATGCTGAGTCTCCCATTGTTTCTACTTTACTTCTTTGGCGGAAATATCGTATTAAAACTCTTTATGAATACTCCAACTGAACTTGCCATGCAGACAGGCATCATCTATCTGAAAATCCTGTCACCTTTCTATTTCGTAGTTTCTGCAAAGTTAGTAGCAGATGGCATTTTGAGGGGAGCCGGCATGATGAAAAAATTTATGATAGCTACTTTTACAGATTTAATTCTGCGTGTATTGCTTGCTTTCTGTTTCTCAAGGACAGCACTTGGGGCAACCGGAATCTGGTGCGCATGGCCTATTGGATGGTGTGTAGCTGCGGCACTATCCATTGGATTTTATTACAATGGTCCATGGAAGAGGAAAGCAAGATGAGAGTCACCGGTATAATCCTTAAAAAATTCCCACTACCTACATTTCTATAGATAGTGGGATTTCTTGCTTTTTCAAAGTCTGGCTTTACACCAGATAAATAGTATTCGCCTTACTTATGTGCAATCGCTGCCTGTGCAGAGTTGAAAGGAAGGTAGGCGAAAAATGTTCTCCCCTACAAAGCTAGGAGCATTCTTTCTGCCATCTACACCACATATTATACTATCGTTTTCGTTATTGCTCAGCAGATTCAGCACCCACTTATATCTGCTGTTCGGCATAGGAGACACCTGTACAACCAGTCTTTCAAGTACATCTTCATCAATAGTATTTCCTGAAAAATCAATCATGCTGCTTAATGTCTCTCGCATAATATCCAGTTGCTCGTCCAGATTGTCAATGATTGTTTCTTCGTCATCCTTATGGGCTAACTGTTGCTGGCACTCTACAATAGCGTCTTCCTCTGCCTTACGCATCTGAGCATACTCAAAGTAACGATTTTATTGAAATGGATATTTCTCAATCATCTCTACGAAAATATCTGTAAAATAATCTCGTACTGCCGGAGGCAATTTCTTCAGCTTTGCATCAATGGATTCTTCTCTGTTTTGATTTTCATGACAACCACACAGCAAATTCGCATCCCCATCAAAGTAATTCATATAGTCATATAAAATTTCCATTGTCGGAAATCTTAGCCCCTGCTCAATCTTACTGATGTTTCCCAAGCAAGTTCCTATCTCCTCTGCAAATTCCAGCTGCGACATGCTATTCTTCGCATTTCTTCTTAAATCCTTTAATCTCTGTCCCATCATCAGTGGGTCACATTTATAATTTCTCATTTATAATATCCTCCGAATTTTGAATTGTTTTCCGTTTCAAAATCCGGAACCGGTGGCTCTCGTGCCTTGTATCTCTTCTTATTAAAAAGCATAAAAAATAGACCTCTTTGGAAATAATCCAAAGAAGCCTATCAACCGACGTTCGCTTTTCGTTCGCTACTGAGTTCGCTTTTCGTTCGCCAGTAAAATTTTAGTTCGCTTTCCGTTCGCTGGTACAAAAAAGGAGCCTATCACTCTGTGACAAGCTCCCAAAAATCTCGTTATTAATTTGATGACATATTATACAGTTTTCTGAGATTATCTACTAATTCCTCATTACCTACACCGTAGTTTTTCAACACTCCTGCATCAAATGGTTCTGCTTCCAGTCGAATAATAAATTGTTCCATATCTTTAATGACTGTTGTCGGCAAAGTAGTAACGCTTTCCAAAACAAACTCTACTGCAATTCGAAGAATATCATTCTTATGTTTTCGTATATCACGTGAATCAACATTCTCTCCCTTTTCTTTTCTATCACTTAAATCCAAGTATGCTTTTGCCTTAAAAAGAATTAAATATTCCGGTCTTAGTACTGATAATTCCTGTACTACTTCCCTACCCGCAAGTAATACATTATAATAATCTTCGTTCAGCAAAATAGCAGAAAGACTTGATACCTCGTCATCGATATGAATTGGTGTCAACCCATCCATCTCTTTTAATTCAAAATCCGTTCTAGCAAAGAGCTCTATCATCTTCGGATATGCTTCTTTTTCTGGTTTATCAAATCTGTAGAACTGTGGTTTTCCCGCACTGGTTGCTTTATTTCTGTATTGTCCAGCTTCTACAAACTCCCAGAATTTCTCTCCAAATTCCGGTGTCAATGCCTCTACAATCAGTACCATATCTAAATCTCTTGTTGCCCTAAATTGTCCTTCGTTATTTGCAAACAAAATATCACAGGCAGCACCACCTATTAAAACATACTGATTTTCAAAACCTCTAAAATATTCTCTGAATGTATCTAATCCTCTTACCATACGTACTCCTCCAACATTTCCTCAATACAAATCTGTACTCTTTCATCTTCCAAATCTTCTGCAGATAAGCTTAACATTACACTAAGAGG
>JAGAQU010000110.1 GCA_017622575.1 Lachnospiraceae bacterium | reverse complement strand
GGGCTACAAGGATTCGAACCTTGAGATGACGGAGTCAGAGTCCGTTGCCTTACCGTTTGGCGATAGCCCAATATTATATTCTGCGCTTAGCACTTGGATATAATAACCCATTTCCTGTAAAAATGCAAGTACTTTTTTCAATTTTGCACAATTTTTTTCTTTTAAAATTATCTTTTTATGAATCTTCTTTCTTACGTCATTTGTTACTTTTTTATCAGGATGTTTTTTTTTGAATACTTCCGTTTTTTCCCACGAAAAAATGTTTTCAACCCTCTGAAAATCTGTTATGCTCATAATATCGGAAAGCATTTACATATAGATACACAGGAGGATTTTATATCATGAGATACTTTTTCGATGGCAAAATTGAAAAGCAGGATGATTTTTACAGTATTCGCATTCCTTTCAACGTCTGGGAGGTATGTAAGCAGAGAGATGTTATTCAGGCAGATCTCGTGCTTGATAATAAGATAATTGCATGTGAACTTCTTCCTGAAGAAAAGGGTAACTACAAAATCCATCTTTCAGCGGATGATGTTTCCCACATCAACACCAATGATAAGCATAAGATTCTTCTCCATATAACAGGAAGCCTGATTCAAATGAACCAGAACAGTCCGTACAGTTTTGAAAATCCTATTCGAAAGATCGATGGTATCAATATTATTATTCAGCCTGCAGATGGTCTTTGCGGCCAGACCTGTGTAGCCATGCTGGCAGATGTTACCATTGCGGAAGTGATTAGTGTAATGGACTGCAGAGAATGGCAGGGTACTATGGGGCGTATGATTTCCGCTCTAAACTATTATGGCATTGATCACAGTGATATTATTGTGTACACAGAAGGACAGGAGGCTACTCTCCCCAAATGCTGCATTATGATGGAAAAAATGGGACGTTATTGTCATTATCTGCTGCATTATGATGGAAAATTCTATGACCCCAATTTAGGAATCTTCTCTGAGTATGATATGAGCAAACTTCTTGGATATCTTGAGATCAAAGTTGATTAATTAAATAAAATATTTATTTTTTATTGTAGAAATCCCCGGTTGACGTATATCAACCGGGGATTTGCTTTGGGGGTTATATTACTAACACTCAAAGGAGGGAGGCTATATCTTATACTTCAAAGATCAGATCGCCGTAAGTAGGAATCGGCCATACTTTCTTATCTACAATCATCTCAAGCTCATCGGCAGGCGTTCTAAGGTCTGCCATAGCTTCCCTTACAACATCCTTATAGAAGAATGCCTGATCCTTTACATTTTCTATTGCGCCGGCCTTCTCTTCTGCTTCTTCCAGCTTGGCAAGAGCTGTCTTCATAACTGTAAGTTTTGTGGAAACTTCCTTCAAAAGATCAGCTTGTACGGAGGCATCTGCTCCAGCTTCTTTTACTGCGATCACAGTATCTGCAAGGCCTTTGGTATACTTCACAACTGCAGGAATGATCTGTTTGGAAGCCATATCGATCATGGTAAGTGCTTCAATATTAATAGTCTTTGCATAAGTCTCATAAAGAACCTCTTCACGGGATTCCAGCTCAGCCTTTGTAAAGATACCGAATTTTTCAAACAGCTTAACTGCCTTGTCGGTTGTAAGGGTATCTACTGCCTCGATCATGGACTTGATATTGGGAAGTCCTCTTCTCTCTGCTTCTGCTACCCATTCATCTGAGTAGCCGTTTCCGTTAAAGATGATTCTCTGATGCTCTGTGAAATACTTCTTGATCAGATCATGTACGGCAACATCAAAGTCATCTGCCTTCTCCAGAATATCTGCAGCCTCGCAGAATGCTTCCGCTACAATGGCATTCAGTGTAGTGTTTGGACTTGCGATAGAATCGGAAGAACCAACCATACGGAATTCAAACTTGTTTCCGGTGAAGGCAAAAGGTGATGTTCTGTTTCTGTCTGTAGCATCCTTTGCAAGATCCGGCAGAGTGGAAACGCCTGTCATAAGCTTTCCGCCTTCCAGGCATCTGGAAGCTTCACCTGTCTCAACCAGCTGCTTTACAACATCCTCAAGCTGTTCTCCAAGGAAAATAGAGATGATAGCCGGAGGTGCCTCATTAGCGCCAAGTCTGTGATCGTTGCCTACATCTGATGCACTCTGACGAAGCAGATCTGCATGCACATCTACAGCCTTGATAATGCAGGCAAGTACTAACAGAAACTGAATATTTTCATTGGGAGTATCGCCGGGATCGAGAAGATTTACACCGTTGTCTGTACCCAGTGACCAGTTATTATGCTTACCGGAACCGTTCACACCTGCAAAAGGCTTCTCGTGAAGCAGACAGGTCATACCGTGACGTCCCGCAACCTTCTTCATAGTCTCCATAACAAGCTGGTTGTGATCAACAGCAATGTTTGCTGTCTCATAGATTGGTGCCAGCTCATGTTGGGCAGGTGCAACCTCATTATGCTGTGTCTTAGCGGTAACACCAAGTTTCCAAAGCTCAAGGTTCAGATCCTTCATATAAGCGCCGATACGCTCACGGATGGTACCGAAATAATGATCTTCAAGCTCCTGTCCCTTGGGAGCAGGTGCGCCGAAAAGGGTGCGGCCCGCAAAGATAAGGTCAGGTCTCTTTAAATATTTTTCTCTGTCAACCAGGAAATATTCCTGTTCAGGTCCCACACTGGCAACTACCTTGGTAGCTTCTGTATTGCCGAACAGATGGACAATTCTGAGCGCCTGCTCGCTGACAGCCTCCATAGATCTAAGAAGCGGAGTCTTTTTATCAAGTGCCTCGCCCTTATAAGAGCAGAATGCTGTGGGGATGCAGAGAATCACGCCTGTTGCATCTTCCTTCAAAAATGCAGGGGAAGTGATATCCCATGCTGTATATCCTCTTGCCTCAAAGGTTGCACGAAGTCCGCCTGAAGGGAAGGAGGAAGCATCGGGCTCGCCCTTGATCAGTTCCTTCCCTGAAAATTCCATCATCATCTTGCCGCTCTCATCGGGATGTGATACAAAGGAATCATGCTTTTCTGCTGTGATACCGGTCAGTGGCTGGAACCAGTGAGTATAGTGGGTTGCACCATTTTCAACTGCCCAGTCCTTCATAGCTTTTGCAACTACATCGGCTGTAGCCAGGGTTAATTCACCGCCCTGATCCATAATTCTGGTAACTTCCTTATAAACGTTTTTAGGTAAACGTTCTTTCATGGTTGCTCTCGTAAATACTTTGCTGCCAAATAGTTCTTCGATGTTTACTACTTCACTCATAGTTTAGTCCTCCCTGTTTTACTGAATAAAAAAAGACGCTACACTGCCCGTGTAAACGTCTTCGTTTATTTCTTGCATATGGAATTTAAGAGTCAGTTCTCTTATAATTCATTACCTTACAACAAAACTTTTGAAATTGCAAGCACAATTTTTAAAAAATATTTAAAAAAATAATTAAACAGGGTAATCCTTACACCTCAAAGAGTAATTCCGCATAGGTGGGGAAAGGCCAATATTCTTTATCTACCAGCTTTTCCAGCTCGTCTGCCGGCTTTCTCAATTCACTCATGGAAGTCATCACCACATCATGATAGAAGAAGGCCTGTTCCTTTCCTCTTTCCATGGAGGAAGCTTTCTTTTCCTCTTTTTCAAGATGATCTGCCGCTTTTTTCATCTCGGACAGCTTTGCCGTTATGTTTTTCAAAAGCTCTTCCATAACAGAAGCATCACCGCCCACTCCTTTTACCTTTGCCGCCGTATCTGCCAGTGTTCCGGCAAAGCGTATCACAGCAGGAATAATCTGTTTGTCTGCCACATCAAGCATGGTGAGTGCTTCGATATTGATCGTCTTTGCATAAGTCTCATAAAGAATCTCCGCCCGGGAACGAAGCTCCGCCTCCGTAAAGATTCCAAATTTTTCAAACAGTCTGATAGATTTTTCCGTGGTGAGAGCACCCACTGCTTCCACCATGGAAGGGATATTGGGAAGTCCTCTTCTTGCCGCTTCCTCCTCCCATTCTTTGGCATAGCCGTTTCCATTGAAGATAATTCTCTGATGCTCTGTCATATATTCCTTGATTAAATCATGCACGGCGAGATCAAAGTCTTCTGCATTCTCCAACCGGTCGGCAGCCTCGCAGAAAGCTTCCGCTACGATTGCATTTAAAGTAGTGTTGGGACTTCCGATGGAATCCTCACTTCCCACACTGCGGAATTCAAATTTGTTTCCCGTAAAGGCAAAGGGTGATGTTCTGTTGCGGTCAGTTGCATCCTTCACAAAATCAGGCAGCGTGGAAACACCTGTCTTTAAGATGCCGCCTTTCTTCAGGGAATCAGCCTTTCCGGTTTCCACCAGCTGCTCCACCACATCTTCAAGCTGCTCTCCCAGGAAAATGGAGATGATAGCCGGTGGCGCCTCGAAACCACCCAGTCTGTGATCATTTCCCACATTGGAGGCACTCTGCCTTAAGAGATCTGCATGAGTGTCCACCGCCTTCATGATACAGGCAATCACAAGCAGAAACTGAATATTTTCATTTGGTGTCTGTCCAGGTTCAAGCAGATTTACCCCGTTGTCCGTAGTGATGGACCAGTTATTATGTTTTCCCGATCCGTTCACACCTGCAAAGGGCTTCTCATGCAAAAGACAACGCAGACCGTGTTTGCCGGCTACTCTCTTTAAAGTTTCCATCACCAGCTGGTTGTGATCCACTGCCACATTGGCGGATTCGTAGATAGGTGCCAGCTCATGCTGGGCAGGCGCTGCTTCATTGTGCTGGGTTTTAGCTGTGACACCAAGCTTCCAGAGTTCGATATTCACATCATGCATAAAGGCGCCGATACGCTCTCTGATCACACCGAAATAATGGTCATCCATCTCCTGTCCCTTAGGCGCCGGTGCACCGAACAGGGTTCTGCCGGAAAAGATAATATCCTCTCTCTGAAGGGCTTTCTTCTGATCCACCAGGAAATATTCCTGCTCCGCTCCCACAGACGGAACCACTTTTTTTGCCTCCGTATTACCAAAGAGACGAACCAGTCTGACTGCCTGTTTGCTGAGCGCTTCCATGGATCTCAAAAGCGGTGTTTTCTTATCAAGAGCTTCTCCTGTATAAGAACAGAAAGCCGTGGGAATACAAAGAGTGGGGCCGGTAGCTGTCTCTTTGATAAAAGCAGGAGATGTAATATCCCATGTGGTGTATCCTCTGGCCTCAAAGGTAGCGCGAAGGCCTCCCGATGGGAAAGAAGATGCATCCGGCTCTCCTTTGATCAGTTCCTTTCCCGAAAATTCCATCAGCATTTTTCCGTCTGCATCCGGATGGGTCACAAAGGAGTCGTGCTTTTCCGCTGTGATACCGGTCAGAGGCTGGAACCAATGGGTATAATGAGTTGCCCCGTTTTCCACCGCCCAGTCCTTCATGGCCTTTGCGATCACATCGGCAGACTGCAGCGTAAGTTCCCCTCCTTCCTCTGTGACTTTGATTACTTCCCTGTACACGTTTTTGGGCAGACGTTCCCTCATCGTCGCCCGGGTGAAGACTTTGCTGCCAAACAGCTCCTCTACGCCCACTGTCTCGTTCATCTTTTCAGTTCCTCCCTTATAAAATTTTGTTTCGTATATACACATAATTATTGATTAGAATCCTTTTTCATGCGAAGAAGATCGTATCTGTCCGCTTCCCCGTCAAGTTCCACATATAATATCTGCTGTGGATGTGGTGCACTCTCCACTCTTTCTCCTTCCGCGGTAGTAAGGGAAAGCACGGTTACCGGCACATTTCTTCCATCCGGCTTCATAATTTCGATGATATCCCCCACACAGAATTTATTTCTCTGTTCGATTCTGGCATAGCGTTTGTGCTCACCGTTATCCGGCATTCCTGCAATGTGGTCTGTGATCTCTTCCACAATTCCCAAATAAATATACTCATTAACATACGTATTGGAGTCATAAATCTGAGTATTTTCATCCGGCTTTCCAAAATAAAAGCCCGTGGTAAACTGCCGGTAGGTGCACTTTGCAATCTCAGCCCGGTACCAGTCCAGATTTGAACGATATTTTTCCTCTGATTCCAGATAATCATCAATAGCCTTCCGGTAGGTTCTTGCAACCGCAGCCACATAAAGAGCTGTTTTCATGCGGCCCTCAATCTTAAAGCTGTCGATTCCCGCCTCAATCATCTCCGGAATATGCTCGATCATACAAAGGTCTTTAGAGTTAAAAATATAAGTGCCTCTCTCATTCTCATAGACAGGCAGGTATTCTCCGGGACGGCTCTCCTCCATGACAGCATATTTCCATCTGCAGGGATGGGTGCAAGCCCCCTGATTAGCATCTCTTCCTGTAAAATAATTACTCAAAAGGCATCTTCCTGAATAAGAAATACACATGGCACCATGGATAAAACTTTCTATTTCCAAATCTTCCGGTATTTTCTTTCTGATCTCCTTAATTTCCTCAAGAGACAGCTCTCTTGCAGAAACTACTCTCTTCGCCCCCTGTTTATACCAGAACAGATAAGTCATATAGTTGGTATTATTGGCCTGGGTAGATATGTGAATGTCAATTTCCGGACAGATTTCCCTTGCCAATGTAAACATGCCCGGATCCGAAATGATTAGGGCGTCCGGTTTCATTTCCTTCAGCTCCTTAAAATAGGCCGAAGCTTCCTCGATATCTCCGTTGTGTGCAAGAATATTGGCTGTTACATGTACTTTCACGCCATGCTCATGGGCAAAAGCAATCCCTGCTGCCATATCTTCCTTTGAAAAATTTTTGGCCTTTGCCCGAAGACTGAAGGCTTCTCCTCCGATATATACTGCATCAGCACCGAACAAAACGGCTGTCTTTAATACTTCAAGGCTGCTTGCCGGTATCAATAGCTCTGGTTTTTTCATATTTCCTCACATTCTGCCATAAAAGGCGCTATCTGCGGACGCTGATGGTCACACCGTCACCCACAGGGAGAATATCTGTCTGCAGATTTTCATTATGCTTGAGTTCATACAGGTAATCCCTCATTCTTGTATGAATGGTTCTGTTTCTTCTTGTTACCGCATACCGGGATTCCAAAACATCCCCGTCCTGCAACACATTGTCGGATATCAGAATACCGCCCTTTGGCAAAAGCTTCATGATGTCAGGCAGAAAATTGATATACTGCCCCTTTGCCGCATCCATAAAGATCATATCATAGGGACCCGAAAGCTCCCTTAAGATCTCCGTGGCATCCCCTTCAAGGAGTGTAATCTGCTGCTCTCTCCCCGCCTTTTTAAAGTTTTCGCGGGCAACAGGAATTCTCTTTTCATATTTTTCTATGGTAGTGATCTTACAATCCTCCGGTCCGTATTCACTCATCAGTAAAGCAGAAAAACCAATGGCTGTTCCCACCTCCAGAATCGTCTTGGGCTGCTTCATGGCGAGAAGAAGCTTTAACAGACTTTGCATCTGCGGTCTGATAACAGGCACATTGGTCCTAATGGCATATTGCTCCAGTTCATTTAAAAACGGAGTATTGCCGGTATCAAAAGAATTGATAAAGGTACTGATTCTCTCTTCTGTGATCATGCAAATACTCCTCTTTATTCTGCCGTCATACCTTCCGTATTTTCAATCTCTTCGCTTTCCTCCACACTCTCACCGACATCATCATCTTCTTCTTTCGATTCTTCCGCCGGTGTTGACATAACCGCCAGCATTTCCTCTGCTGTCATACTTGTGGAGAGATCATAAATACCGGGAAGGATTTCTCCATGGTAGGCAGATAAAAGTTCCTGCACCACAAAAAGTCTTGCATCTTCGATAAGGCCTTTTTCTTCCAGCATCTGTGCAATATCCTTTACACTTGCGCTTTCTGCAATTCCCACCGTGATGGTCCTGCCTCCTGATACGGAAACCGGTTTGTCCGCAAACACTTTATAGCCAAAGTCATAGACTGTTGTGGCAGTGCGGAATACAAACATTACTACAACCGCTATCACAATCACCTTTATGACAGCCTCGATTACTGCTCCCACCAGATATTTTCCATTCATAAAATCACGCCTTTCTTTGGGCATACGCTCTACTCAAAATTTACTGCTTCCGTAATATAAAGATTAACTTCCTGCATCATCCGGCAGAAAGCAAGCTCTGCCCTTAAAAACTCATCTACCACCGGATCCTCCCTGAATTTCTCAAATTCCTGCTCAAAAGCATCCATCTTATCAAACAATTCATCTTTCTGGGCAGTATTTTGAATTTCGAAATTTCTTCTTCTGAATTCATTTACTTTCTGGTATTGCTCCGGATTTCTTTTCAGTCTTTCCAGCTGTTCACAATATTTTTTGTAAACAGCGGTATCCCTGATTGCTTTTACATAACTTGCTGTTGCATTTTCCAGGCTGTCTTCCATGCTAAAGTCTCCGTTTTATCTTTATCTGAACAAGCTCTTTATACTTCCATAATAATGGGCAGAATCATGGGGCGGCGTTTTGTCTTTTTCCATACATAATCACTTAAAGAATCCTTGATGGAGCTCTTTAATTTCCCCCAATCAGTGATGCCTCTGTCAAGGCATCCTTCCACCGCTTCATTTACAACAATTCTTGCTTCCTCCATCAGTTCATCCGATTCCCTGACATAGACAAAGCCTCTGGAAATAATATCGGGACCGCTGACCAGTTCATCGCTGGCACCGTCAAGTCCCAGTACCACGATAATGATACCATCCTCTGCCAGATGCTGTCTGTCACGAAGCACAATATTTCCCACATCGCCGACACCCAGTCCGTCCACCAGAATATCGCCCACGGGAACCTTTCCTGTCACTGCTGCCGATTCCTCGGACAATTCCAGTACATCTCCCGACTGCAGGATAAAGATGTTCTCCTTGGGAATTCCCAGTTCCTTTGCAATCTTTGCCTGTGCGATCAGATGCTTATATTCTCCGTGTACAGGAATCGCATACTTGGGATGTACCAGGGTATAGATCAGCTTGATCTCTTCCTGACAGGCATGTCCCGACACATGCACATCCTGGAAAATCACATCCGCACCCTTTAAAAGCAGCTGGTTGATCACATTGGTAACCGCCTTTTCATTTCCGGGTATTGGATTGGAGGAAAAGATAACGGTATCTTTAGGTCCGATGGAAATCTTTCTGTGATTGTCCTCTGCCATACGGCTTAAAGCCGCCATACTTTCTCCCTGACTGCCGGTGGTAATGATAACTGTCTTTTCATCCGGATAATTCTTTAACTGTTCGATATCGATCAAGGTCTGGTCAGGTATGCTCAGGCACCCCAGGTTGGTGGCAACCTCAATGATATTCACCATACTTCTGCCTTCTACTACCACCTTACGGCCAAATTTATATGCAGAATTAATAATCTGCTGCACTCTGTCTACATTGGATGCAAAGGTTGCAATGATAATGCGGGTGTTTTTATGATCCTCAAAAATGGCATCAAAGGTCTTTCCAAGCTTTTTTTCCGAAGGGGTAAAGCCCGGGCGCTCCGCATTGGTGGAGTCACACATCAGCGCCAGTACACCCTTTTTACCAAGCTCGGCAAAACGCTGCAGATCAATGGCATCTCCGAACACCGGCGTATAGTCAACTTTAAAATCACCCGTGTGTACCACCACACCCGCCGGTGAATAGATGGCAAGTGCTGCGGCA
Source organism: Lachnospiraceae bacterium (assembly GCA_017622575.1). Classification (GTDB taxonomy): domain Bacteria; phylum Bacillota; class Clostridia; order Lachnospirales; family Lachnospiraceae; genus Suilimivivens. Next base: position 12,695 of record JAGAQU010000110.1, on the reverse strand, counting down.
TCTACAATGCTGTGATTGGTTTTGATAAATTCCACTCTGAATTGTCCCAGATTAATGGATTGTCCGAATTTCACAACCTTACGCTTCACCAGGTTGGTGAGATTGTGCTCCTTCAGTTTGTTTTCGATCAGTCCCATGGTCAGTCTGGTGGCATAGACGGGAACATTGATCTCCTTGAGGACATAGGGAAGAGCTCCGATATGATCCTCGTGACCGTGGGTAATCATAAACCCTTTTACTTTTTCAATATTGTTCTTCAGATATGTGATATCCGGAATGACAAGATCAATTCCCAGCATATCATCCTCAGGAAAGGAAAGACCACAGTCCACCACAACAATACTGTCTTCATACTCAAAGGCAGTAATGTTCATACCAATTTGTTCCAAACCGCCAAGTGGAATCACTTTCAGCCTGGAACCCGTGTTTTGTTTTATTTTTTTCAATCAATTTACCTCCATATTTTTACAATAACTGTAGAACTTTCCTTTATGGCAGACCGGTGCAATACAATGATGGCCGTACACGTTTCCATCTTCCGTTTTCTAAACATGCAGGTTCATTATCCGCCGTAGGTCTGTCATTCAAATTCAGTTCGACAATAACTGTATTATTTTTCAATTGCAATATCATCAAGCAGATTTTCAAACACGGCCGCTACTGCAGACAGTTCCGTGTCATCCTCTACGATCTCGTAGGTGCTCTCAGTTCCTTTTTCGTCGGAGATCTCCTTCAAAATAAGGGCATCCGAATCTCCTTCTTCCTCTTCCGTTACCAGGATATAGTGTCTGCCTCCTATTGTTGTCTGTTCCAGTACATAAAACCAGGCAGTTTCAGCTCCTTCCAGAGCAAATGCTATTTTTTCCAATCTGATACCTCTTCCTGTTTCTTCCTGCTTCGCAAATCAAGATATCCCTGCAGAATAAAAACCGCAGCGATCTTATCCACATATTCTTTTCTGTTTTCCCGGCGTATTCCCGCCTCCATCATCGCTTTATCTGCGGCAACTGTGGTCAGTCTCTCATCCCACATATGAACAGGAAGTCCTGTCCGCCTCTCCAGTTTTTCCTTAAATTCATTGGTAAGCTCGACTCTGGCGCCAAGCGTATCATTCATATTCTTAGGAAGTCCCAGTACAATTTCTTCCACTTGATACGCAAGAATCAGTTCCTCGATTCTTGCCAGTGTCTGCCGTAGTTTATTCTCGTCTTTTCTTCTGATAATTTCTATTCCCTGAGCAGTAACAAGCAAGGGATCGCTGATAGCCACCCCTACTGTTTTTGCTCCGAAATCCAAACCCATGATCCTCATAAAAATTATTTCCAGTTATTATTCTTAATATATTCTGTGAGCAGCTCTTCTACCAGTTCATCCCTCTCCACCTTCATAATAAGGCTTCTCGCATTTCTATGACTGGTAATGTAAGTGGGATCTCCTGACATAATATATCCAACAATCTGGTTTACAGGATTATATCCCTTCTCTGTCAACGCATGATATACTTCATCCAACGTCTTCTTCACTGTATTGTTATCTGTTTCCACTTTAAAAAATTGTGTATTTCCTAAGTCCTGCATGAATCGCACCCCTTATTTTTCTAGCCCTGTCAGACTCTATCTTACCCTATTTCCCAGTAAAATTCAATGGTATTTAACAACGTCTCTTTTTCGGAAAAACTACTGCCTTTCAAAAAGCAAAAGATCCGATTGTAAAAAGTCACTGCAGCTTCCTTTTATGGCTCTTCCGGCAAGCTTCTCTTCCGAACAGATTGCGGCTTTGATATATTCCATACTGTGTCCTGTCTGATAAATCTTTCCCGCAATTTCCTTTTCTTCCTCAAAAAGAACTGTCATCTCTTTATGTAGATGTTCTTTTCTGTATTGCAAGGACATTTCCTTTTCAAGTTCCATCAGAATATCGCTCCTTACTGACTTCACCCCTTCAGAAACCTGCCCTTCCATGGAAGCCGCCACCGTTCCCTGACGCTTGGAATACTTGAAAATATGCATTTCATAAAAACCTGTCTTTTCAAGGAAAGCTCTCGTCACCTCAAACTCTTCCTCCGTTTCACCCGGAAATCCCACGATCACATCTGTAGTAATCGCGGGATGGTCAAAAAATCTGCGAAGAATACACACCTTATCATAATATTCTTCCGCTGTATATTTTCTGTTCATCCGTTTTAATACACTGTTGCATCCACTCTGTAATGACAAATGAAAGTGAGGACAGAATCCCGGAAGCTTTGCAAGCTCTCTTGCAAATTCCTCTGTCACGATTCTGGGTTCCAAAGATCCAAGTCTGATCCTTTCAATCCCTTCCACCTCATGGATTCTCCTGATCAGATGAAGCAGTCTCTCATAAGGAAAGTTCTCTCCGGACGTAATATTGGTAATTCCGTCAAAATCAAGACCGTAAGAACTGATATGAATCCCTGTAAGCACCACTTCCTTATAGCCATTCCCGGCAAGATTCCGAACCTCCTCAAGAATCTCTTCCTCGTTACGGCTTCTCACTCTTCCCCTTGCATAGGGAATAATACAGTAGGAACAGAACTGATTGCATCCATCCTGAATCTTGATAAATGCCCGTGTGTGTTCTGCCGGAGCCTTCAGCATCATGGACTCATATTCATCTGTATGATTGATTTCAATCACTGTCTTTCCGCAAAGCGTCTTGTCACAGCACCCCGATTTCTGCTTTCTTTGATCGCGCTCTGAAAGAAATTCTTCCAAAATCGGAATCAGATCCTTTTTTCTGTTGTTACCCACTGCAAGATCAATGCTGGCATCTTTCAGAGCATCCTCTTTTCCCGTCTGGACATAACAGCCTACAGCCACCACAACTGCATCCGGGTTTTTCTTTTTGGCGCGATGGAGCATCTGTCTGCTCTTTCTGTCTGCAATATTGGTAACGGTACATGTATTTATGATATAAATATCGGCCTGTTCATCAAAAGGTACAATTTTATAGCCTTTTTCTTGTAACATTTGTTGCATAACATCCATTTCATATCCGTTTACTTTACATCCAAGGTTATGTAATGCTACACTTTTCATGTTATTCTCCATTTTTTTTGTGTTATTTTATCATTGACTTTTTTTCTCTTAACCTTTACTATATTAGCATGAAGGTATGAAAAATTTAAGGAGGTAATTACAATGAAAACCGTACAGATTTCATTAAATTCTATCGACAAGGTAAAATCTTTTGTAAATGATATTACAAAATTTGATTATGACTTCGACTTAGTTTCCGGAAGATACGTAATCGATGCAAAATCCATTATGGGTATCTTTTCCTTAGACTTATCCAAGCCTATCGATTTAAATATTCATGCAGAAGATAATGTTGATGATGTTTTAGCAGCATTAAAGCCTTACATGATTTAATTTAATGACCCGGTGGAAGTATAGTAATATTCTTCCACATGATTCAGATTTTTAAACGGCACATTTTATATGTGCCGTTTTTTTCTCCAATAAGCCGGCTCGCAAAGCGTGTCGGCGTTTGGTTTATCCTTCGTAATTTACTACAATCACTTCATCTGTATCAAGGGCCGTCTGCATCAGTTCCTCAATTTTTTCATTCAGATTCTGCTCATGCCGTTTGATGATATTTAGGTTCGGTTTTGTTACCGGATGCTTTGCCACAAAAATCGTACAGCAATCCTCATAAGGCAGTATGGAAGTCTCATAAGTCCCGATTTTCTCAGAAACATCCACAATTTCCATCTTGTCAAAACCGATCAGAGGACGGAATACGGGAAGGGTACATACCTCGTTCGTCACTGCAAGTGACTGCACTGTCTGGGAAGCAACCTGACCGATACTTTCTCCGGTAATAAGACCAAGACACTCCGTCTCCTTCGCAATATGCTCCGCAATTTTCATCATGTAACGCCGCATGATAATCGTCAATTCATCGTGAGGGCATTTCTCATAAATATAAAGCTGAATATCCGTAAAATTAATCACGTGTAAATAAATGGGACCTGTATACCGGGAAACCTGTTTTGCCAGATCGATTACCTTCTGTTTTGCACGGTCACTGGTATAGGGAGGGGCATGGAAATAAACAGCGTCAATCTTGACACCTCTCTTTGCGATCATGTATCCCGCTACAGGGGAATCAATTCCGCCTGACAATAACAGCATGGCTTTTCCGTTACTGCCGATGGGCATACCTCCCGGTCCCGGAATCGTTTCGGAATAAATATATATTTTTTCTCTGATCTCCACATTCAGGAGCACATCCGGGTTATGCACATCCACCTTAAGTTCGGGAAAAGCATCCAGAATCACACCGCCAAGCTCCACATTCAGCTCCATGGAATTCAGGGGATAATTTTTTCTGGATCTTCTTGCCTGTACCTTAAAGGTAAAGTTTTTCTCCGGATAAACATTATCCATGTACTTTACAATATCCTGGCCCAGTTTTTCGAAGCCTTCATCCTCCACATGAACAACGGGACAGATGCCGGAGATGCCGAACACTGTTTTCAGGTTGTCCACCGTCTCGTCATAGTCAAATTCTGACAGTGCCTCCACATAAATTCTTCCCGGTGTACGGGTAACTTCAAATCTGCCTTCACAGCGCTTTAATGCATTTTTTATCTGTTTTACGAGAGCCTCTTCAAAGAGATATCTGTTCTTTCCCTTAACACCGATCTCCGCATATTTGATCAAAAAAGCTGTAAACATGTTAACTGTTAACCTCCCAAATTCGCAGCGCGTCACTCGCAAGCCTTACGCTTGCTCGTTCGCGGGCATTCGCCCTATAACGCCTGTATGCCAAATTCGCAGCGCGTCACTCGCAAGCCTTACGCTTGCTCGTTCGCGGGCATTCGCCCTATAAAGAACCCGCCTGACAAAATTTCCTGCAAGCAGGAATTTTGTCATTCGTGTTCTTTGCGCTGCTCATTACTTTCGCGTAAATCTTCTCAGCATTGGAATTATATCATATAAACATTGCAAAGTATAGCTGATTTCATCCATGGTGGTGAAAGCGGAAAAGCTGAAGCGGATGGTGGAGCCAAGCAATTCCTTATCGATTCCCATAGCCTGCAGTGTTGCCGAAGGCTGAGGCTTATGCGCCGAGCAGGCACTTCCCGCAGATACATACACCCCTTTATCCTCAAGTGCATGCAAAAGTACTTCGCTTCTGACACCCTGAAAGGAAACACTTACCACATGAGGTGCACCGTCTCTGCCGGGATGCCCGTTTACAAAGACGTCAGGGATCTGCTTTACTCCTTCCACAAAGGCTTCTTTTATCTGGTAAAGTTCCTCCACCTCTCTGTCAAGCTTACTGTATACAATTTCAATTGCCTTAGCGAGACCTGCAATGGCAGGCACATTTTCCGTACCGGAACGGAGACCGTTCTGCTGTCCACCGCCAAAGAGGATGGGTTTTATTTTTACTTTTTCATCTACATATAAAAAACCGATTCCTTTCGGTCCGTGAATCTTGTGTCCACTCACAGATAAAAGATCGATATGCATCTTTTTCGGAAGAATTCTGAATTTGCCGTATCCCTGAACCGCATCCACATGAAAAAGGATTCTCGGATTCATCCGCTTGATCAAAGCTCCCGCTTCTTCAATGGGCTGAAGAGATCCTACTTCATTGTTTGTATGCATAATGGAAACCAGAATGGTTTCCCCTGTGATGGCTCTCTGCAGATCTTCCGGCCGGATACATCCTTTCTCGTCTACAGGAAGATAAGTGACCCGAAACCCTTCCTCCTCCAATTGCTTCATAGTCTGCAAAATAGCCGGATGCTCAATCTGTGTTGTAATCAAATGTCTTCCTGCTCTGCAATTGGCATAGGCACAGCCGCGAAGTGCCAGATTATCCGATTCTGTTCCTCCCGAAGTAAAAAAGATTTCCTTCTCATTAACCTTGAGATTTTTAGCAATAGTTTCTTTGGCATAACGGATATATTGCTCCGCCTGCACACCCTTTCTATGCAGACTGGAGGGATTTCCGTAATCCTCACACATTATCTTTGTCATCAGCTCTGCCACTTCATCAAAACATCTTGTTGTAGCAGAATTATCTAAATATACCTCCATGATATCACCAGTCTTTCTAATGTAAATTGTTGATTTTACCTATTATTATCATATGCCCTGACACTGATTTGTTGCTCTCTTTGACAGGCCAATCCTCAGCCTTCCAGCTGATACATGATCCATGATAACACGGTCATTCCTGCAGTCTCTGTCCGCAAAATCCTCTTTCCCAACGTAATGGGAATGATGCCGCTCTCCATGGCTTCCCCAATTTCCGATTCCTCAAATCCGCCTTCAGGACCGATAAAAACGGCAATATCCTCTCCGGGTTTCAAGGAACCGATGATCTCCTTGGTTTTTTCCATGCCCTCTGCGAGCTCATAAGGAATTATTCTGACCAGACAGCACTTGCTGTAAGAGATAGCTTCCTTCATAGTCATCACATTCTTCACTTCCGGAATAATGCCTCTCTTGCTCTGCTTGGCAGCCGCCTCTGCAATCCCCTGCCATCTTGTAAGCTTGCTCTTTTCTTTTTTTTCATCCAGTTTCACTACCGCTCTTTTACAGGAAACCGGGATTACCTGATATACGCCGAGTTCCACCGCCTTCTGGATAATAAGTTCCATTTTATCGGCCTTAGGAAGACCTTGAAACAGAAATACTCTTGAGGGGAGTTCAAGTCCCTCCTCCTTAACAAAGCGAAGCGTACAGATCACTTCATCTTCCAGAAGCTCTTCAATTCCACAGCGATACTCCTTCCCGTCAAGACCGTTGCTGACAGAAATCTCCTCTCCTTTTTTCATGCGGAGTACATTTTTGATATGATTCACATCTTTCCCCGTGATCGTAATCCTTGTTCCCTGAATCTGTCCGGGATCCACAAAAAACTGATACATTTTCTGTTCCTCCACCCTGAAGGATATGTCTGTTTCACATCCTCTTACAGGGGTTTTCTCGCGGTAACGGAAACCCATTCTCCCTGATATGTCACCTCAAGCACTTCCATGCCTGCTGCCTTTACCGCCTCCACTACGGTCTGCTCCTTATCATCAATAATACCGGAAGTAATATAAATACCGCCCTTTTTCAGCTGATGCATGATCACCGGCGTCAAAGGTACAAGTACATCCGCCAAAATATTGGCAACCACGATATCATAGCACTCATAGCCTACCTTGTCCTGAATTTCCTTTTCCGTAATGATATTTCCGATCAGCAGTTCAAACGCATCCTCCGGAATACCGTTGACCTCTTTATTCTCTCTGACAGCTTCAATGGCACAGGGATCCAGATCGGTTCCGATGGCCTTCTTTGCGCCGAACATGATAGAAAGAATTGCCAGAATTCCGCTTCCGGTTCCCACATCCAGAAGCACCGTTTCCGGCGTAATGAATTTTCGCAGCTGTCTGATACACAGCTGGGTAGTATCATGCATGCCTGTTCCGAAAGCAGTTCCCGGATCAATATGAAGGATCATTTTATTCTGATCCTCCGGCTGAATCTCCTCCCAGGAGGGGATGACCAGTACATCATCTATGGTAAACTGGTGAAAATACTGTTTCCAGTTGTTGATCCAGTCAATATCCTCGGTCTCGTCAACAGACACACTGCCTTCACCGATATCCATAAAGGTGCGAAGCTCTTCCAGCTCATTCGTTACTTCCTTCATGATCTGCTCAGGCGTCTTCTTTTCCCCACAAACCTCCAGGGATCCGTCCTCCTTTTCCTCCACGAAAAAGCTGAGATAGGCAATTCCGTCATCCTCCGGTCCGTCAGGAAGAATGTCCACAAACATCTGCTCCTTTTCCGCTGCAGTTAACGGAACCTTATCCTCTATCTGTGCGCCTTCCAGTCCAATATCATACAAAGTACTGATAATGATATCTTCTGCATCTGTGATCGTTTTTATTTTAAATTTCATCCATTTCATGACAACATGTCCTTTCCTGTTTCCGCATTGACCGCGGAACAGTTACATATTATCATAGAAATGAATTTGGTGCTATAATAAATTGAGACTTTGGCGAAAGGATGATGAGATATGATACAGGATATCTACCCTCATATATATCACAATGAATATAAAGATTTTCAGCCGGAAAACACTGATTTTATTCTGGTTTTTCATAGAAATACAGTTATGATCAGATTTAAGGAGGAGCATCTGCGTTATCCCACCTTTTCTGAAATGCAGTCCTTCTCCTGTGATTATCAATATCTGTTTTCCATTGACAACTATAAATATTTTCTTGCCCTTCCCAAAAGCTGTCACTTAGAAGAACCGTCAATTATGATAGACGGTTACCACTATGAAAACGTGCGTATCTTTCGCAGCGCAGCTTCCAGACATACGGCTTTTGCGGGAATTACTGCACATCATCTCTTCGGATGGTATCAGAGCAACAGGTTCTGCGGACGCTGCGGGCAAAAACTGCTTCCCGATCACAAGGAGAGAATGCTCTTTTGTCCTGACTGTCGCAATATGGTTTATCCCAGGATTTCTCCCGCTGTCATTGTAGGGATTATTAACGGCGATCAAATTCTGATGAGTAAATATGCAGGACGTTCCTACACCAACTATGCCCTTATTGCAGGCTTTACGGAAATTGGAGAATGTGCGGAACAGACTGTGGCAAGGGAAGTCATGGAAGAGGTGGGCCTTAAGGTCAAAAATATCAGGTACTATAAGAGTCAGCCCTGGGCTTTTTCGGGAAGTCTCCTTATGGGGTTTTTCTGCGATCTGGACGGTTCTGATCAGATCAAACTGGATACCAGCGAGCTCGCGGAAGCAGGCTGGTATTCCAGAGATGAGATCACACTGGAAGATGACCATATCAGTCTTACCAGAGAAATGATCATGCATTTTAAAAACGGCAATATTTCATGATTAAGCCAGAATGTCATCAATCCTGTCACACTCTTCCTTTGAAAAAGCAATGTTATCAAGCGCCTTGATATTTTCCAGGATCTGTTCCGGTCTGCTGGCACCGATCAGTACAGAGGTAGCCTTTCCGTCACGCAGAATCCAGGAAAGTGCCATCTGGGTCAGGGACTGTCCCCTCTCCATTGCTACCTCATTCAATTTGCGGACTTTTTCAAGCCTCTCTGCATCCAGATCACTCTCATGGAGATACGGGCTCTTACCGCTTCCGATGCGGGAGTCCTTGGGGATCCCGTTCAGATACTTTCCGGTGAGTACACCCTGAGCCAAAGGGCTGAAGGCAATACAACCGATGCCGTTTTCATAAAGATAATCTTTCAGACCGTCTGTCTCTATCCATCTGTTCAACATGGAATAGGACGGCTGGTGAATGATAAAGGGTGTCCCCTGCTTTTTCAGAATCTCATAAGCTTTTTTTGTCTGCTCCTTATTATAATTGGAAATACCCACATAAAGTGCCTTTCCCTGTCTGACGATCTGATCAAGAGCTCCCATGGTTTCCTCCAAAGGAGTATCGGGATCCGGTCTGTGATGATAGAAGATATCCACATAGTCGAGCCCCAGTCTCTTAAGGCTCTGATCCAGACTGGCGATCAGATATTTTTTGGAACCGCCGTCCCCATAAGGTCCTTTCCACATATCGTAGCCTGCTTTGCTGGAAATGATCATCTCATTCCGGTAGGGCATCAGATCCGATTTCAGAAGCTTTCCCATATTACTCTCCGCGCTGCCATACACCGGTCCGTAATTATTGGCCAGATCAAAATGAGTGATTCCATTATCAAAAGCCGTAAAAAGAATTTTCTTCATATTCTCTTCATCATTGACAGAGCCGAAATTGTGCCACATGCCAAGGGACATTGCCGGCAGTTTTAATCCGCTGTTACCGCATTTGTTATAGATCATCTTGTCATATCGTGTTTCACTTGCTATGTACATATTCCTATCCTTTCCTTTGCATACATTATCAGTAAAAATGATATCTTTTTTCTCACGCAACATAATTATATCATTCTTTTTTCAAGTATCCTATTGAAAGATTCCACTTTTATAAAAAATCATGATATACTACCCATGAGATACAATTTGTCAGGAGATTACATTATGCTGAAGAATATTATTCTTGATATGGGAAATGTGCTTTTGCGCTTTGATCCCGAAGTATCATTAAATCTTTACTGCAAAACGGAAGAAGCCAGAAATATCATCCGGAAGGAGCTTTTTGAAGGTCCGGAATGGATTCAGGGTGATTATGGAACCATTACAAACGAAGAGCGCTTTGAGCCTGTCAGCAGACGTGTTCCAAAGGAATATCATAAAGAGCTTTATCAGTGTATCATGGGATGGGACATTTGTATGGAACCCATTCCCGGTGCAATGGAATTCTGTGAATATGTAAAGAAAAGCGGATACGGCATCTATGTCCTTTCCAACGCTGACAATACCTTTCATGACTATTTTCCCCGGTTTGCACCGGAAGCCTGGTTTGACGGCGTGATGGTCTCCTCCGATGTCCACATGATCAAGCCGGATATAAAAATTTATACCCATTTTCTCAAAACATATTGTCTCAGAGCTGAGGAATGCCTCTTTGTTGACGACCGCCCGGAAAATATCGAAGGCGCCAAAAAAGCCGGAATCCCCGGAATGATATTTACCGGTGACTTCCAGCCTATTAAAAAGAAAATCAAAATTTAATCATTTCAAGGAGAATTGTATCGTGCAAAAAGAAACCCGCAAACCCAAATATACCATCACCGCCATTGTCATCTGTATTCTTGCCCTTTTAACCGGCAAGCCTGTCAGCGAGCTCCTCATCCCGGAAGAACAGTCTGCCACACAGGAAACGGTATTTTCCGAGCAGATCGCTGCCTCAGAAGAAATAAATTCGGAAGAGGCCGCTGTCACTGACTATACTTTCCGCTCAAAGGATCAGCTTGAAGACCACTATCAGAAACACGGCATAGAAATGGGTTTTAAAAGTGCCGAGGAATATCAGCAGGCTGCCAACCGTGTGATCGACAATCCCGATACACTTCATAAACCGGAGGCAGAGGATGGCGATGACGTATACTACCTAGAACGCACCAACGAATTTGTGATCGTATCAAAAGCCGGTTATATACGAACCTACTTTTATCCCAGTGACGGCATCGACTACTTTAACCGTCAGTGATCCTTTATCTTACAATAAATCACTGCCACAGCCGTACTGATAAAGGTTGCCACAATGGCAGGTCCGATGATTCCTGCCGGATTTACGCTCCCGTACTGCTGCCTGTAAGCGATCATATTGACCGGTATCAGCTGTAGCGAAGAAATATTTAAAATCAGAAAAGTACACATTTCATTGCTGGCAAAATGGGAATCGTTCCCACGCTCTTCCTCCAGCTTGTGAAGCTCTTCCATGGCCTTTAATCCGGCAGGCGTACATGCCCACCCAAGCCCCAGAATATTCGCTATGATATTGGTGGAAATGTAATCCCTGGCTTTATGCTCCTTGGGAATTCCGGGAAACATAAAAGAGATGAAGGGTGACAGCAGCTCTGTCAGACGCCTGATCAATCCGGATTTTTCCGCAATTTCCATAAGCCCCACCCAAAATGCCATGATACCGGCCATAGAAATACACAAGGAGACCGCTTCCCCTGCGCTCTGCAGCGCAGCTTCCGTAATCTCCTTCATGGTTCCGTTGATTGCACCGTATAAAATCCCGATAAAAATCATGGCTGCCCAGATATAATTCAGCATGACTTTCTCCTGATTTTTTGTATAATATATGATTCCTTTGCCGGGAAAATTCTTAAAATCAATTTACCTGTATCAATTTCTTTCCTGTTTTCTGCTCTTCTTATCCTGATACATTTTACTGTCAGCCTTATCTACAAAGGCTTCATAATCCATGATTTCCACTTTTTGCCCTGTATAAAATCCAATGCTCGTCCAAAGCTCATAGGGTTTATTGGCGCTTTGATTATATTCTCTTAGTTTTCTGTGGATTGCATCCTGAATCTCTATCGCTCTTTCGCTGCCCTTCGGATTTACGGTAGCCATCATAAACTCATCCCCACCCATTCTGGCACAGATCTCTCCTTTTTCAGCCACACTCTCAATGATCTTACCAAGCTGTCTCAAAGCAATATCGCCTTCCGTATGTCCGAAATTATCATTAATCTTTTTCAGATTATCCATATCAAGAGCAATCAATGTGAGGTTCTCACAGGCATTGTCTTTTCGGAACATTCTTTCCTTCTGTTTCTCGAACCCGCGTCTGTTCAAAAGTCCGGTAAGCTCATCTTTACTGAAAAGCTGTTCCTTTATCACTCCTGACCAATAACCTTCAATAGCATTTCGAAGATTCATGAGAAACACATTCAGCAAGTCCGATCGCAGCTTCTCTTCCTCAAATGTGATCGCCAGATAACCAATTGTGATCCCTCTCAGGTGCATAGGCAGAAACATAATGGCATCCTCTGTTTCAAAAAGAGAAGGAAGTCCGGGAACAAGCTCCCTTCTGCCAATCACAGCTATTTTCTTTTTCTCTTCCTGCTTTCCATTGCTGTGACAGGCGACTATCATCTGATCAGAGTAAACCCTTTCCTCATTTTTCTTCACCTGCGCTAATAGTTCATCCATATCCATGGGAATCCGATCCACCATGCCTTCATAACAAAAGGTATTGATACATAGCCAGTACTCTTTATAGGCAATTTTTTTCGCAAATTTTTCTGCGATCT
>JAGAQU010000109.1 GCA_017622575.1 Lachnospiraceae bacterium | reverse complement strand
TCTCCGTTATAATCATAGCAGGCGGGTTCTGTTCTGCCAATTAAAGATAAAGGAGATTGGTATATGTACAAAAATTTTTCGTTGGAGGAAGTCATGGCGGCTGTAGATGGATTTTTAGTGAAAAGCGGCCTTTCGGACAACACGCTATACAGGTACAGACGTTTTGGCTTCAATTATTATAGGGACGGATTCTCAGCAGAGGGATGCTATTTTTACTCAGAGGAGCTGGCAGAATCTCTTGTTGCAAAATTTCATCAGCAGGTACTCAATGGGCAACGGTCAGAGCGGGATTTTCGTACAATCCGAAAAGTTCACGAATTAATGAAGGAGCATGTCAAAAACGGAAAAATCCTTTATCATGACCTGCCCTTTTGGAACATCCAATATCCCTGTAACGAATTGAAAGAAGCGCTGGTCAGATACCTTGCAAGCATGGAACAGTCGGGTTACTCGGAACTCACAATTAGGGAGGCTAACTCAATCATACGACTTTTTCTGCTGCATATGGAATCTAAAGGGAAGCACACGTTAGATTGCTTTTCCGCTGAGGATATTGAAAATTATCTTCCTGTCCTACGCCAAAAGTGGTCTTCCGGGATGTCAAATCCAATCTATTATTTGAGAGGCTTTTTTGCATTTTTGTATGAAAGGCAAGAAATCCGCCAGGACCTGTCTCTTGTTTTGAAGGTCAATGCTGCAAGCAAGATCAAAGTGAAGACAGGTTTTGAAGCAAATGAGATCGAAGCAATACTCACGGCAATAGATCGAAGCACCCCCTTGGGGAAACGCAATTTTGCAATGATAACCCTTGCGGTCCATTCTGGACTACGGCAGATCGATGTGCTGAACTTAAAGTTACAGGATATTCATTGGAAAGACGCGGAAATAAGCATCGTACAGCGAAAAACCAATCGCCAACTGATTCTTCCGCTGGATCAGGAAACCGGTGATGCCATTGCAGACTACCTCTTACACGGAAGGCCCACTTCAAAATCGACGTTTGTATTTCTGCGGTCAGTTGCTCCATATACAAATTTGAAAGTTGGCTCCTGCATTGGCAGCCGCATCGTACAAAAGTATGCTGCGCTCTCTGGAGTAGTGTGGACGACCAAGGAACGTAAAGGGTTTCATAGTTTTAGAAGATCGCTTGGCCGGGAGTTGCTGGAAAATGATGTCCCAGTGTGCACGATTAGTGAGATTTTGGGCCATGCCAACCGCAATTCCACGAAACAATATCTTTCTGTGGATGTGAAACATCTGCGGGAGTGTGCGCTTCCTCTCAACGAACTCAGATGTACGAAGGAGGCTCTACTATGACCGTATATTCAAGCCGCCTGGCACCGTATATTTCTGACCTCATTGCGCAAAAACACTTGCTAGGCTATTCGTTTGCGTATGGCGAACTTGTCTTAAAAAGGTTTGACGAGTTTTGCTCTGAGAATTACCCACAGGAATCCACTATAACACGCGCAATGGGACTTGCTTGGGCTGTAAGGCGACCAACTGAAAAGCCTGTATCTACGGCCAAACGGCTTGCTCCTGTGCGTGAGCTGGCAAAATACATGCTGCGGAAGGGTGTGGATGCATATGTCATTCCGGATGAGTTTGTAAAACAGCCAGCGGTCAGATATGCTCCGCATATTTTTACAGATAAAGAATTGGAGTGCTTTTTTCATGAGACAGATTCGATTCATCCCCATATTCACAAAGAATGTATGGAACCACTGGTCATGCCCGTGATCTTCCGCCTTATCTATACATGTGGACTGAGGCCGCAGGAAGGCCGGCTTATAAAGCGGAAGGATATCAACCTCGAAGAAGGCGTTTTGTTCATTCCAGAGTCCAAAAGGCACAAAGACAGATTTGTTGTCATCCCTGAAGATATGCTGGAGCTTTGTTGTAGATATGACACTATTATCCGAAAGAAGGTTCCGCAAAATGAGTATTTCTTTCCTTCAGGTGATTTCACATGCTATCATGCTGTAACACTCGAAGCTAACTTCAAACGGTACTGGAATAATGCAGGTCTATGGCCGGAGACAAAGGGAAATAATCCCAGAATTTATGATTTTCGACACACTTTCGCGACCAAAAGGCTATATCAATGGGTGAAAGATGGACGTGACATAGATACCTGTCTTCCCTTTTTGAGTGCATATATGGGGCATGCGCATCTTTCTCAAACTGCGTACTATATCCACCTTGTCCCTGAAATTTTCCCCACACTTAGCGGACTAGACTGGGAGAGATTCTCAAAGTTGATACCGGAGGTGGCTGAAGATGAAATATAATGATGCACTTTTCTTGAAAACTGTCCGGGACTTTCTAACCATTTACCTTCCAAAGCAGCGAAAGTTTAGTGAAAATACGATTCGCTCCTATAGAATGTCATTGAGCTTGTTCTTTGACTACTTAAAGAATGAAAAAGGTGTTTCCATACAGAAGCTGTCTTTTAATCACCTGAACTCGGAAAATGTCTCTGGCTTTCTTGCATGGCTACAGTCGGAACGTGGTAATTCAGATACGTCTTGCAACCAACGTCTCATGGCAATCCGTTCATTTGTAAAATATGCAGCGATTTCTGATCCGGCAAATATTTATCTCCAGGCAGAAATCGCAAAAGTACCTGTCAGGAAGTGCCAGTCAAAGGTTGTAGAATTCTTTTCTGACAACGCACTTAAGGCGCTGCTGGAGCAGCCGGATAGAGCCAAGAAAACCGGGCTGCGCAATAGTTGTTTTATGATTCTCATGTATGACACAGGTGCCAGATGCCAAGAAATCCTGGATCTTCGGATAAAAGATTTGGTCCTGAATGAAAAAAGCCCATACGTTTATCTGACAGGCAAAGGGAATAAAACCAGAACAGTGCCGCTGATGGAGAAAACAGTGCACCATCTCAATCTGTATCTAAACCGATTCCATCCGGAGGGGCAAAGAAACAGAGAGGATTACCTTTTCTTTACAATCATTCACCAGCAACGATGCACAATGTCGCCCGATACTGTTGCGGCATTTTTGAAAAAATATGCTGACCAGGCACGACACAGTTGCGCTGATATTCCGGAATCTGTGCATCCACATCAGTTCCGCCATACAAGGGCAATTTCCTGGTATCGAAATGGTGTGCCACTGATTTTGGTTTCTGAACTCTTGGGACATGCTGAT
>JAGAQU010000108.1 GCA_017622575.1 Lachnospiraceae bacterium | reverse complement strand
TAACATACATATTCCGCTCTGTCAAGAGTGTAAAACTCTTCAATTTCTTTCATTCTCTGAAACCTTCATCTCCCGGATTTCTTTTCTCAGCCTTAAGATCATGGAAGGGGCGACCGACAATTCATCAATTCCCATTCGCAGAAAATCTTCCGTAAGCTCCGGGTCTGCACCCAGCTCGCCGCAAATTCCGACCCATTTGTCATGCTGATGCGCATTTTCTGCCACCATTTGGATCATTTTCAAAATTGCCCTATGATGAGGATTGTAAAAATCATTCAGTTTTTCATTCTGACGGTCAATGGCCAGTGTGTACTGCGTCAGATCATTGGTTCCGATACTGAAAAAATCGACCATCTGTGCCAGCTCATCACTGATCATAACTGCTGCCGGCGTCTCTATCATGATGCCCTGCTCCGGGATTCGATAAGGTATTTGTGATTTTTCCAGATCCCTTTGAACTTCATGAACAATTTCATAAATTCTTTCCACTTCCTCTACTGAAATGATCATAGGATACATAATGGAAAGATTTCCAAATACAGCTACACGGAAAAGAGCGCGAAGCTGTGTCTTAAAAATATCCGGCTGCTTCAGACAGATTCGGATGGCACGGTATCCCATGGCCGGATTTTCCTCTTTTTCCAGGTGAAAATAATCCACCTGCTTGTCGGCACCGATATCCAGCGTACGGATGATCACCTTTTTCTCTGCCATCACCTGCAGGACCTGCTTATACGCCTGAAACTGTTCCTCTTCTGTAGGGAAATCATTTCTCCCAAGATATAAGAACTCGCTTCGAAACAGTCCGATGCCTTCCGCATCATTCTCAAGCACATAGCCCAGATCATCCACACTTCCGATATTGGCGTAGAGATGAACCTTTCTCCCGTCAAGGGTGATACTCTCTTTTCCCTTCAATGTCTGTAAAAGCTGAAGCTTCTCTTTTTCTTCCGCTATTCTCTGCATGGTCCTCTCACGCAGCTCCGCTGTAGGTTCGAAAATTACTTCACCGTTAAAACCATCTACAACTGCCTGCATTCCTGCCTTAATTTCTTCCGGATTTAAGGGAACGCCGATCAGTGCCGGAATGTTCATCATACGCGCAAGGATTGCCGTGTGGGAGTTGGTTGAACCATGGACCGTCACAAACGCAAGAATTTTATCTTTATCCATCTGCACCGTCTCACTGGGACTTAAATCCTCCGCTATGATAATGGAAGGCTCCATGGAACTAAAATCCACATCTCTCTCTCCCTGCAGATTTCTCACAAGACGGTTGGAAATATCCTTAATGTCAGCAGCTTTTGCCTTCATATAGTCATCATCCATCCTGGCAAACATCCCGGAAAAATGATCCCCGGTCACTGCAACCGCATATTCCGCATTTACCTTCTCGGTCTTTATCATATTGTCGATGGCATCCAGATAATCCTCATCCTCTATCATCATCCGGTGCACTTCAAAAATCGCAGCGCTGGCCTCTCCAACTTCCTTTACAGCCTTTTCATACAGCGCTTCCAACTGCTTAATTGCCTGCTTCCTGGCCTGCTCGATTCTTTGTTTTTCTGATTCGACGTCTTCAATTTTTTTACGTCTGACCTGAGAATCTGTATTTTTCAAGACAACGACCGGCCCCAACACAATTCCCTTATATACAGATTTGCCAAAAAAGCTCTGCATATGATCTACCTCCATGGATTTCTGTCATTTCTATCATATCATCCTTTTACAGATACAGCCATACATAAAAGCTGATTGGAAACTTATAAATTCTCATTGAAAAAAGCCTTCATCCCTTCATACGCAGCTTCTTCATCCGCACCCGTGATCTCCACAGTCACGGTCTGTCCGCATTTTACGCCAAGCCCCATGACAGCCATCAGCTTTGTTGCTTCCGCTTTTTTTCCATCCTTCGAAAGAACGATCTTACTTTCGTATTTCTTTGCCTCCTTCACAAGCAGACCTGCCGGCCTTGCATGGATTCCCACCTCATCTGTGATCACATAATCAAACTCTTTCATATTTTCTCTATATCCTTTCTGATTATTCATAAATATCAATCGCAAATAATTCTTCTCCTGCAAGGATTTCTCCTTCTTTCAGCAAGCGAACCTTCTGATTGTCTTCAAGTTCCGTACACACGATTGGCGAAGCAAGTGACGGTGCATTTTCTTTCAGATAATCGATGTCCAGTTTCATCATGGGTTCTGCCTTTTTTACTTTTTGACCGTTTTCCACATATACCTCAAAGCCTTCCCCATTGAGCTTCACCGTGTCTATTCCGACATGAATCAAAAGACTGATGCCGGAATCTGTCAAAAACCCGATCGCATGTTTTGTGTCAAACACAAAACTGATCTCTCCGTCCTCCGGTGCCCTCACAATCGGATCAGCAGGAGTAACCACGGCACCATCCCCCATCATGCCTTCTGCGAACGCTTCATCCGGTGCTGTGGACAGATTGGAAGCCATTCCCTTCATAGGGCTGGAAATGATAATTGACCGAGCTGCTTTTGTCTGTTTTTTCTCTTCCTCCGGTGCCTTCTCCAGATAATCCTCCAGATTCGATTTGATCACTGTGACATGAGGTCCGTAAATGATCTGCACTCCGTTTCCCTTATGAACCACTCCGGATGCACCGGTTGATTTCAGTATGGAATCATTCACCAGTTTCGCATCAAATACACTGCACCGAAGTCTGGTGGCGCAACAATCCACATCGCTGATATTTCCTTTGCCACCAAGTCCTCTGACAATTATTTCACTGACCGGATCAGGCTGTAATTCCCCTGCATTGCCGGTTTTCTCATTCTCTTTCCGTGCATTCACATCCGCTCTTGTGTACAGCTTTGTCTCAGAATCATCATCCTCTCTTCCCGGTGTCTTAAAATCAAATTTCTTTATCATAAATCTGAAAATAAAATAGTATAAGAAGAAATATATGATCCCTACCGGTATGATTTTCATCCAGCTTGTTTTTTCATTTCCCTGAAGAATACCGAACAGAAAAAGGTCAAGCAATCCTCCGGAAAAGGTTAAGCCCACTGCAATGTTCAGCATATGGGCTATCATATAGGCAAAGCCTGCCAGAATGACCTGAACTGCAAACAGTGCGGGAGCAACAAACAGGAAAGAAAACTCGAGAGGCTCTGTGATACCTGTCATCATACTTGCCAGGGAAGCAGAAAGTAATAATCCTCCGGCTGCTTTCTTCTTTTCCGGCTTTGCGCAGTGATACATGGCCAGCGCCGCTCCGGGCAGTCCGAAGATCATAAAAATAAACTCACCTGAAAAATACCTGGTCGCATCTGCACTGAAATGTACAATATCAGCGGAATCGGCAAGCTGTGCAAAGAAAATATTCTGTCCACCCTGCACCAGCTGTCCGCCCACTTCCATTGTCCCGCCTACCGCAGTCTGCCAGAACGGCATATAAAATACATGATGCAGCCCAAACGGGATCAGCGCTCTTTTGATCAATCCGAAGATCAATGTCCCCACATATCCGCTTCCTGTCACCAGACTGCCGAGCGCATAAATACCGTTTTGGATCGCCGGCCAGACAAAGTATAGCAGTATCCCCACAAACATGTACACAATTGTGGATATGATCGGAACAAATCTTGTTCCGCCGAAAAAAGACAGGGCATTCGGAAGCGCGATTTTGTAAAACCGGTTGTGTAATGCCGCCACACCAAGACCCACAATAATGCCCCCAAACACACCCATTTGCAGCGTTTTGATCCCACAGACAGAAGCGATCGTTCCCTGAAGGACGTCTGCCGATATCTCTCCGTTATCCAATATCTGCCCACTATTCAAAAGCATTGCGCTGATCGCCGTATTCATGACAAAGTAGGCAATTACAGCTGACAGGGCAGAGACCTCCTTTTCTTTCTTTGCCATCCCGATTGCCACACCCACTGCAAAGATCAGAGGCAAATTATCAAAAACTGCACTTCCTACCTTATTCATGATCACTAAGAGTGCATGGAGCACTGTTTCATCTCCCAATGCCCTTTCAAGGCCATAAGTCGTGATCATTGTCTCATTTGTAAAGGAACTTCCGATCCCCAGCAAAAGTCCTGCCACCGGGAGAATTGCGATAGGCAGCATAAAGCTTCGCCCGATACGCTGCAATACACCAAAAATTTTGTCTTTCATATTTTTTCTCCTTTTTATTATCTCAAACTGAATCACTGTTATACCATGCATTACTTTCATTTTTGCCAATAAAAAAAGCACTAATACACATAAACATTTAAAATGCTATGTATAATTAGTGCTTCTCTTAAACAAACAAAAAAAGAAAGTTAAAAAATAATGATGTCTCTCCCCTTTTCTTTTCCCATATAAAGCTTCTCATCTGCTTCCTTGATGGTCCCGTCTATTCCTCCTGCAAAATCATATTCCGCAAGACCATAAGTCATAGTCACTCTCACTTTCTGACCGTTTAATTCAACAACGGTATCCTTAATTCTTTTCCTGATCTGTTCCAGTCTGATGTAAGCTTCATCTCCATTGCGATCCGGAAACAGCAGAAGAAACTCTTCTCCGCCCCATCTTGCCGCCATATCTTTTCCCTGCATTTCCTCCCGAAATACAGCAGAAACTTTTTCCAGGACTCTGTCGCCAAAATTATGACCGTAATTATCATTTACCTTTTTAAAAAAATCAATATCACAGATACAGAGAGAAAAGCCCTTTTCAGAATGTCTTAAAACTTCCTCTATATATGTCATTGCTTTTCTCCGGTTGAAAAGACCCGTAAGAGCATCGGTATTTGCCTGCCTTTGCAGCTGATTATTGTATTCCACCAGTTTTCCTTCGAGTTCCTGGCTGTCCTTGCTGCAGATAAACGCAATCACAGAGATGCAAAAGAAAATCGTAATGGTGTTTAATATCTGCAGGGCACTACCCTCCATGCTGCTGATTTCAAGCACAGGAGTACTCTTATGGTATAAATAAAAAAGTACAATACGAAGCGCACACATTCCGGCAGCAAATAAAATTTTGCTGGCATAATGTTTATAGCTGGAAAAGAAATACAGCACAAGAAGTAAAAGCAGAAAATGCTGCACCCCAATATCCCAGCCAAAGTAATGAACACTGGAAAGAATCCACGCTATCATACCCGCATTAAACCACCACAACGTGACTTTCGTCGAAAAATAATAGGAGATTGCAAAAATGCAAACAAACAATAGCAAAAAGATGCCATAAAGAACAAGGCCTCTCATATTTCCAAATGCAGAATTACACAAAATAGCATTTGCAGTAAAGTAAAAAAAACAGGATATTATCAGTATCCTGATAATTACAATTACTTTTTTCGATTCATTTTTGCTGCTGGTATCTTTCCCTATAAAATTGACAATATTCTTTATCATGCTGTTTTTTACTTCATTCATTGGATTATTCCTCTGATTTTTAGTTTAACAGCACAATATATTTCTTGCAATATAAAGTTTATAATTAATAACTTCTTTGATCGATAATATCCTGTGTCAATATGGTTACGTCATAATGAGTCCCATCAAGCGAAAGATTCTTAACTACTTCACTTGCGCTATAGATTTCTTCATCAACATAAGAATACTTTTCGGGTGTGGAGCCGGCCTCCAGCGCTTCAATAATTGCCTTTACCCTGGGACCATGGAGCGGATTACACTCTGCAATACAGGTAATCTTATCCTGCAGTACATAATTCATGGCATCTTCCTTTACGCCATCAAAAGAAAGCACCATGATCTCTCCGTTTGCGATATCGGAACCTGTCTTCTTTCCTGCCTCCTCTATAGCTTCTATGGCGCCAAAGGCTTCATTGTCATTCTCGCAATATACAACATTGATATTATCATACCGCTTCAGCAGTGATTCCATTACCTCCTTGCCCTTTGCCTGCGTAAAATCACCTGTGACCTCTGCCATTAAGTCCCATCCGTTTTCTGTGGCTGCATCTGCAAGTCCCTTGGTGCGCCCGATCTGGGCAGATGCACCAATAGTGCCCTGAATATTCACGATATGGATATCGGATGGCTCAATTTTTTCTTTCAGGGTATACTGCTTCAGCCATTCTGCCATCTTTTTCCCTTCCAGTTCAAAATCCGAACCAACCCAGCAGGTAAACAGGCTGTCATCAGACACATCCACCATTCGATCTACAATAATAACGGGAATGCCTGCATCCTTTGCCTCCTGCAAAACAGTATCCCAACCGGTTTCCGTTACAGGAGCGAGCACAATGTAATCTACTTCCTGCTGGATAAAAGTACGAATTGCCGTAATCTGATTTGTCTGTTTCTGTTGACCATCTTCAAAGATCAGTTTATATCCGTTTTCTGTTGTAAAGGCGGATTTCATGGATTCCGTATTTGCACTTCTCCAGTCTGATTCCGCACCCAGCTGTGAAAAACCCACTACAATATATTCATCTGAAACCGTTTCCTCCACATTGACTGCTTCTTCCTTAGAAGAAAAACTACCGCCACAACTGATTGCCAGAATACACAGAATTAAAATTATTATGATCGCCAAAGATTTTTTCACCGCTATACTCCTTATCTTCTCCTATATCTCTATCATATCCCACTCTGTCAATTTTGAAAATAG
Source organism: Lachnospiraceae bacterium (assembly GCA_017622575.1). Taxonomy (GTDB): domain Bacteria; phylum Bacillota; class Clostridia; order Lachnospirales; family Lachnospiraceae; genus Suilimivivens. The sequence continues at coordinate 36,889 of JAGAQU010000108.1, read as the reverse complement.
GATACCGATCTTTCCAACTCATGCGCCATCTCATTCATCTTTTCACAGTTTTCATTTATTGTCTGAACTTTTGACATGATCTCACTGACATTAGCATTTACCTCTTCATTACTTGCAGTGTTTTCTTCGCTGATAGCACTGAGATTTTGAACATTATCAATTACATTTTCTTTGTAAAGGCTCAGATGCTCTGTCTTGTCCGCTATCAATCTGATATCGCTCACTGACCGGTTGATTTCATCGCTGAGCTCCTCATACTTTTTCTGTGTCTCTGCAATATTTTTTTGTTCCAGAGAAATTAAGGCATGTACCTTCTGTGCCAGCTGAACGGATCTTCCCGATTTTTCCGTAATTGTTCCCGCAAGATTCTTAATCATTTCAGCACCTTCGGCACTTTGCTCCGACAGACGTCTGATTTCCTCGGCTACCACTGCAAAGCCTTTTCCAAAGGCTCCTGCCCTTGCTGCTTCAATAGAAGCATTCAGACTTAATAGATTTGTCTGCTGGGATATTGACAGAATCAACTCCACTGCCTGGTCCACCTGGGCGATGGAATTGTTTGTCTCATTGATCTGTTTCTCAATATCCGCCACAGCATCTACGGATTCCTCACTGTTATTCATAATAAGATCCATACTGACCTTTGCAGTATTATTCGTCTGTAATATATTCTCCGCACTTTGACTGAGGCATTCTATTCTCTCAGAAATGTCATTGACACAATTTCCGATCTCCAGCATCTGTTCATTGATATCCTGTACATTTTCGGCCATTCCCACCGTTGCTCTGGACAGTTCCTCCATAGCTGTGGAGATCTGCATTGCTCGCCCCGCACTGCTTTCACTCATTTTTGTAACTTCAGATACATTCTCTGTCAAATCCTGTGAGACATCCTTTACTTTTCCTATCGTTTCTGAAAGGTTTCTCTGCATGCTATCCGTTTCCTTAAGCAGCGCACTCATCTCTTTCACAAAACTTTCCTGTTCCTCCTGCTTTTCCAGATTTCCTCTTGACAATGCATTTACATTGACACTCACTGCTTTAAAGGATTTCAAAAGACCTCTGCTGAACAGTAAAGTAATACCTGAAAAAATAACCATCAGCAAAAATGCAGCTGTTAAAAAACTGATCACAATATTATTTATTGCTCCGTTAATGTTACTTTGCAGTTCCCCTGCAAATGCCATTCCAATTGTTTCTCCGTTTGCTTTTATGGGCATATAATATGCATAATAAGTTTTATTTTCAATCACTACAGAATTATCAAAATACCCTTCCTCTGCCTCCGCTCCATCTGTATGGATATCCTTTTTCAGTTCTATCTCTCTGATTCTGTAATCATTTTCATTTTTTATTGATGTGGCACAAGGCGCTCCCTCAATAATAATCGCCATCTCTATGCCCTGTTCCTTTAAGCTGTCAAGATATTCATAATAATTTGATGCATTGATTGCATTGATCTCATTTTCACGGCAATAACTTGCAAGACTGTTGGAAACAATATATAACTTATTTTTGGATTCTTTTTCCAAATTGCTTTTCGTAATGTTCAAGGATATTACGCTGATAATGGAAACAGCCAATATTAAAGGTATTACAGAAAGTATTATCAGCATTCCCAGCAAACTGATTTTCTTCTTCATTTTACCAATTCCTCCCACACAGCTATATTCTCATAAGCTTAAGCCTCACGCCGATATGCTTTGCAAATTTTCTTATTGGACGAAAAGGGCCGCCGCATTTCCTTTACGCCGACCCATCCGCTATTTATGTTTTAATACATTTTTTAATTTTTTCTCAACGCTCTTTTTTTCCGGGCCATTACAATACTTTGGATTACGAGGAAGAGACAAAGCATTGCCGCAATGGTAATTCCCGTCCACCATGCCTGGTCAAGTCCGGCGGAAGAAACAATATTCTGAATTGTACTAAGTGAAAGTACACCGAAAAAGGTTCCTATGATATTTCCAACGCCTCCCGTTAACATGGTACCTCCTATGATGGAAGATGCTATGGCGTTCATTTCCATGCCACTTGCATGGGATGCCGACCCGGAGCCGACATGCATAAAATACACAAATCCACCGACACCTGCCAGCAGACCGCAGATTAAATGGGACAGAAATTTGGTTCTCTTTACATTGATACCAAGCATCAATGCACTCTGGCTGTTTCCTCCTACGGCATAGAAGGAACGTCCCAGCTTCGTCCATCTGAGTACACAGAAAAGTACGATAACGATCAAAATGGCAACGACTACGCCGATTTCAATATAAGCAGGAACATATTTACCAAGTTTATTGACGGAACCGAATCCCGGCACAATGACACGCGTCTCTTTTAAAGCAACAAAGGCTTCATTCTGTACATTAAAAGGGTTCGTATTTACAATAGTTGTCATACCGCGGGCAAAAAACATACCTGCCAGAGTAACAATAAACGGCTGAATATCAAGGTATGCAACCAAAAATCCCTGAACGAGACCAAACGCAAGCCCAATTGCCAGTGCGATCAAAACCGCCACGAAAACATTTCCATTATGATAATCCAGATAAACCGCACAGCACATGCTGACAAGTGCGGTAACACCGCCAACGGAGATATCAATTCCTCCTGTAATCATAACAAGGCTCATTCCACATGACAGAATGATCAGGGAAGCATTGGCATTCAAAATATTGAAAAATGTCTGCGGCTTTAAAAAGCCTTTTCCCTGAAACAGGATTGCTCCGATATACATTGCAAAGAAAACAACTATCGTGATGAGCAAAAGCAGGTTTGTGTCAGTCATGTTTTTTGATTTATCACGCAATCGATTCATAAATGACATGCTAGCCAACCTCCTTTACATTCCGTTTTAGATTAAGCTTTTTTCCTAAACCGGATAGATAATCTCTCACAACAGGTGTACTTAAAACCACCAGAATAATGACCACTACAGCTTTATAAGCGGGCAATGCATCTGACTGTACATTGAATTTGTAAAGCGTGGTTGTGAGGAACTGAATTACATAAGCACCCAGAATGGAAGCCGTCATGTTAAATTTACCACCGCTTAAGGAATTTCCGCCAAGAGCAACAGCAAGAATAGCATCCATCTCAATATCCTTTGCAATAACAGAATAGTTAATGGAAGACAGACGACTTACTTTGATCAGTCCTGCAACTGCTACACACAAACCGAGAATCACAAAGCTTAAGAATTTAATAAAAGCAGGATTCAGACCATTCAATCTTGAAGAGCTTTCATTGATACCAACTGCCTGTGTATATAATCCCAGATTTGTAAACTTCAGTACCAGAGCGATCACGATCATACATACAACAGCGATGAAAAATGGTGTGGGAATGGGAATTCCCGGAATAAATCCGCCAAAGTAACTAAAGGTAGGATCACTGACAATGGGCAACTCATTATTGTTGATCCACGCTGCAATGGAACGTCCCGCCGTAAATAATATCAGCGTTGCTACCATCGGCTGGATTTTAAAGTATGCCACCAGCGCTCCGTTAAAGGCTCCAAACAGCATGGCAACCACACAGCTTACAAGAAAAGCTACAATAATAGGAGCCTGCAGAGTTTCCGGTCTTGAATTGGTACCACAAAGTACGCGAAGAATCACACTTCCGGCAATGGCAATACCGGCGCCCACACTGATATCCTGTCCACCGGAAGCTGATGTAACCAGAGTCATACCGATTGCCAGAATGGCAAGTTCAGAACCGTAATCCAGAATCGTCATCAAATAACCCGACAAAACAGGATCTCCGGCACTGTTATATCCCAACGTGATCCTATAAAAAGACGGATCCACGATCAGATTAAACAAAGCCAGCAATAACAGCGCTGCTATCGGTATAAAAATCTGACGTTTGAATAATTTCATAAAAAATTCTTTTACATTAAATCTCTTTTCATTCTGCATTATTCTCTGTCACCTCCGGCAATGGTACTCATGATCTTGTTCTGAGTCAGATCATCCCCTGAAAGTTCTCCTACTACTTTGCGGTCACGCATCACAATAAGTCTTGAACAGGTACGAAGCATTTCGTCTGTTTCCGATGAGATGAATGTAACGCTCATACCCTCTGAAGCAAGCTTAAGCACCAGCTTCTGAATATCAATCTTAGTACCTACATCAATACCTCTCGTAGGTTCATCCAGAATCAGATATTCAGGATGAGTAAGCAGCCATCTGGCCAAAATTACCTTTTGCTGATTTCCACCGGAAAGTGATTTGATCGGTGTATCGGCAGAGGCTGTTTTTATTCCCAGAAGCTTTATGTATTCATCTGCAAACTGATTGGCTTCCGCCTTTGAAAAAGGCTTGAAAAATCCTTTTAAAACCTGCAGGGCAAGTATAATATTCTCACGCACGGAAAGATCACCTACGATACCGTCTATCTTTCGATCCTCAGGCAGATATGCGATACCGTTTTTCATGGCATCCAGCGGTTTTGTAATTTTGATTACTTTTCCATTCTTTTTTACCGTTCCGCCGATCACTCTGTCAGCTCCGAAAATTGCACGTACACATTCACTTCTTCCGGATCCCAACAGTCCCGTAAAACCGTTGACCTCACCCTTTTTAATATAAAAATCAAAGGGTTTGATTCCTGCATTACTTACCAGACCTTCTGTTTCGAAGACAGGTTTGGAGGCATCCTCCTTGTCATATGCTGCATTTTCGCCCTTGATATCCGACAAGTCATCCAGATCTTTTCCGAGCATCTTGGAAACCAGCTGGACTCTCGGAAGATCCTTGATCTCGTATTCTCCTACAAGTTTTCCGTCGCGCAAAACGGTAATCTTATCACACACTTCATAGACCTGATCCAGGAAGTGAGTAACGAATATGATTCCTACCCCTCTTGCTTTCAGATCGCGCATCAAACCAAACAGCTTTTCTACCTCCTGATCATCCAGAGAAGAGGTCGGTTCATCCAGAATCAGAACTTTGCAGTCCATATCAACGGCTCTTGCAATGGCAACCATCTGCTGAACAGCAATGGAGCAGCTTGCCAGCTGCTGCGTGGCTTTTGCCGGAATGTCAAGTGACTGCAGTATCTTGTCTGCATCCTTGTTCATTTTTTTCCAGTTTTGGCAAACCCCACTCGTTCTGCCTATATACATATTTTCAGCAACTGAAAGATTCGGACAAAGCGTAATTTCCTGATAAACAGTGCTGATTCCAAGTTTTTGCGCATCCTGTGGCGATCTTATTGCCACTGCCTTCTCTTTTCCCTTAAGAAAAATTTCACCTTCATCTTTTCCGTAAACTCCGGTCAGAACCTTGATCAGAGTAGATTTTCCGGCACCGTTCTCGCCCATCAGTGCGTGGATCTCACCCTCTCGCAGAGTAAAATTCACACCCTGCAAAGCTCTTACACCGGGAAAAGATTTGTGAATGTTTCTCATTTCCAAAACGGTTTTATTTTCCACAGTCTCACCTCAATTAATGTTTTCATAACTTAAGCGCGGTGCCCGCGGGAATTAACCTACGCTGCGCCGCGCTTTTCGTTTGCTATTCTAAACTTTTACAAAATTTTTAGATACCGTAGTTGTTTACGTCATCATCTGTAATTGTTGTAGCGTCGAAACCTTTTTCATCCATAACAATTGTCTTTTCGGATATAGTTTCACCTTTTTCAAGCTTTTTGATAATTTCATCAATGTATCCGGCCTGGAAAGGATTACACTGCTGATCGAAGTTCCAGTTACCGGCTTTTAACTCTTCAAGAGCCCATTTGTTGCAGTCGAATCCCATAATGATTACGTCTTTTCCAACACCATGAGAGATGTTTGCCTTATCAAGAGCTGCTACAGCACCTTTAGCCATATCGTCGTTTTCAGCGTAAATTACGTTGAAGGATTCGCCGGAGTCGATAACGGACTGAACAATCTGCTGAGCTTTTTCTGCGTTCCACTCAGCTGTCTGCTGTGTAACGATATTCATTTCGCCAGCTGCAACTGCTGCGTCAAGAGCGCCTGTACGTCCCTGCTGAGCTGCGGAACCCATAACACCCTGAAGGTGAATTACATTGTATTCAGAAAGGTTCTGAGCCTTTAACCAATCAACTGCGTTCTGACCTTCTTTAGCCATATCGGATACGATAGAAGCTTCATAAAGACTGGGATCAGCATCAATTGTACGGTCGAAAAGAATAACCCTGATACCTGCATCCTGAGCATCCTTTAATACGGAATCCCAACCTGCTGTATCTGCTGCGGAAAGAAGAAGATAATCAACACCGTCCTGAATGAACTTCTGAGCTGCTGTGATCTGCTCATCATTCTTAAGGCTGTATGCAAAGGATGCCTGATATCCGTTTGCTTCGGTAAACATGTTCTTCATATCTTTGTCATTTGCTGTACGATAACCTGACTCGTTGGGGTCATTGTTGATGATACCAACCTTAATCAGATCTCCTGAGCCACCTGCTGATCCGCTTGAAGCTGTTTCCTTTGCGCCGCCGCAAGCTGTCAGACCAAGTACCATTACTGCTGCCATAATAGCTGCTAAAATTTTCTTTTTCATTATGTATCCTCCCATAATATAGTTTTCAAAGAACTATTCCCTTTGATGTGTTTATCATATCTCTCATTTCATTGTAAATCCATGGAGATAACTCACATAAAAGTTCATTTTTTTATTCAAAAAATTAAAAAGTTGAATTTTTTATTATGGAAGTTTGATTTTTTATTTTGAAATAACTCCTTTTTACAATTGTTCCTGCATATACGGCAGAATTACGCTCACAACAGTCCCTTCTCCGTATGTACTTTCAATAAAAATACCGTATTTTTCTCCAAAATTCAGACGAATTCTTTCGTTTACATTATAGAGGCCGTAAATATCTTTTCCTGTCGATACCTTATTTTTCACTCCGGCTCTGACTTGTGAAAGCCGTTCCTCACTGATACCGATACCGTTGTCCTCGATCAGGATACTAAAATGATCCTCTTCCTGTCTTCCGCTGATGATAATTTTACCTACCCCACGCTTATTTTTGATCCCATGATATAAGGCATTCTCAACCAGCGGCTGAATGGTTATCTTGGGAATCAGATATTTGTATAATTCCTCCTCTACCTGAATATCATACTGCAAAATATCCTGATACCGTACCTGTTGGATCTCCAGATAACTTCTCACATGCTGCAGTTCTTCCTTAATGGATATAATATCCTTTCCCTGATTTAAGGATGTTCTGAAAAATTCCGAAAGGCTTCCCACCATTTTGACTACTTTCTTCTGCTCTCCGGCCTCGGCCAGCCATACAATAGTATCTAAAGTATTATAGAGAAAGTGAGGATTGATCTGTGACTGTAAAAGCTCAAACTCTGCTTTTCGAAGACGGATCTGCTCCTTTTTCACCTGTTCAAGCAGTTCATTGATCTTATCGATCATGGTATTCAGGGAATCACTCAGCATACCCACTTCTGCGCCTGTCCTGATATCCGATCTTACTGTCAGATCTCCCTTTGCCACCTGATCCGTCACTTCACTGAGCTTTCTGATGGGTCTTGTAATACTGAGCGGAATATAATAGGAAAGAAGCACAATCAAAATTAAAATGGCGGCAAAAGCGATAATGGAAAACCGAATCATCACCATAAAGAAATTTTGATATTCGGTACGTGCCTCCTGAATATCTTTCACCTCGTAATAGATATATTGAAAAATTGTTTCCCGGAGCAGAGAGGTAACAATCTGGACATCATTTTCCCAGATCTCTATATTATCCTCATATTTATTTCCCTCCTGAAGGTTCTGTTCAATGCGGTCAACATAGATTGTCAGATTGTTCAGGTATTTTTTGGCACTTTTTAAACGATCGGAATTTTCTTTAGAATTTGTAAGCTTATCAAGTCCCGTAACGATGCGTCCCGCATCACTTAACATTTCGCGGAGTGTGGATTCTTCAATTGTCTTATTTCCTACAATCACAAGGTAAGTTTCATAGTCAAAATCTTTCTTGAAATCAAGACTGAACTCACTGGCAACCACAGTCGAATTGATCATATCCTCATATTTCTGATTAGAGGTCCACATATTGACAAAGCAGAATATCAGAAACGTAACAATGGGAACCAGCAATAGTAAATAAGAATATCGGATTTTGGTAGCCAAAGATGATCTGTTGTAAAGTGCTTTGATCTTTTCCTTCATTTATTCCTCTCCTTCCGGATTTTTTCCGCCCCGGTATTGCGTAGGTGTCATCCCTTGCGTCTTCTTAAATAAATAGGAAAAATAGTGCGGATCCTTATAGCCTACTTCCATACTGATCACACTGCTTTTTTTACCGGTACAGCGAAGCAGCTCCTTCGCTTTATTCATTCGAAAATCCGTGAGATACTTAATAAAGGTCTGTCCTGTCTGCTGACTGAAGATCATGCTTAAATGATTGGGTGAAAAGTTTACATGGGATGCCAAAACATTTAGTGACAGCTCCTCATCCGCATAGTTTTCCTCAATATATCGCATTACCTCATCTACTACATCACCATAACGATTGCTTGCTGTCTTTTCCCGAAGCTCTAAAGCCTTTTTCACAATACAGGTAACATACTCCATGGCGCTCTCCTGCGTCTGCAGGATTCCGGAAGTGATATCAAAGGGCTCTATCTCCTCTCTTTGAATCTGTAATCCCTCCAGAAAATCAACAACACAAAAATAGACATCCATGGTGATGTACTGCCTGAACATATTGGATTTCATCACACTGCTGCCGAGATCTCTGAAAAATTCTTCTACAAAATAAATGACCTCTTCTTTATCACCGACCTTGAGAAATTCTTTTATCTTGTTTCTGTCAATCTGCTTCGGGTTTACATTGCTTAAGTCAAACTCCTCTTTTTTCAGATACTCCCTCTGTCTCATTTCTTCTCCGTTTAAAATGAGACTTTCACTGACAAGATAACGGTGGGCAAATGCGTGACTGGCACTTTCAAAGGAAACAGGAAGCTCTCGCAGTCTGTTTACAGGAAGTCCGATTCCTCCAAAATAACGGACATTTTCATAATCTTTCAGAATATTCACAACTTTTGCCAAATAATCCTTCTGAATTGTTTCCAGCTCTTCTTTAGAATCCGCTTTAAAAAGAAAAGCCTTTCCTTCCAGATTTCTGTCAAAGATCAAAATATGATCATCGTCTATTTCTTTTAACTTCTCCTCTATCTCAATCAAGCTGTTTGAATATTCATTCTGGGCATGATTGATGGACTTTGTGACCATCAGCACAATATTGTACCACATGGAAGAAAGATCAATGTTTAATTTATCTGCCATTTCAAGCAATTCTGCCGCAGATTTGGAGCCCGTAACAAGATACTGAAACAGATCCTTTCTCTCCTTCAGAAAATTTTCTTCCATTTCCCGAAGATATTTTTCCCTGATCTCACTTTCCTTTTGCTTTTCTATTATTTTTTCTGCAACCGTATCAACTTCTTTTAAAAGATCCTCTCCGCTGATAGGCTTTAAGAGATATTGTGCGATCCCTATCTTGATACCTTCCTTCGCATACTCAAATTCTTCAAAACCAGATAAAATAATAATTTCAATCCACGGCATTTCCTTTTTAATCAGCTTGCTAAGTGCCAGGCCATCCATAAAGGGCATTCTGATATCCGTGATCACGATGTCCGGCTTCAGTTTCTGGATCATGGGAAAAGCCAGTTCCCCATCACTGGCCTCCCCACAAAAATCGTAGCCGTGTGACTTCCAGTCAACATTATTTTTAATGCCTTCCCTCACTACAAATTCATCTTCAACCAAAAATACCTTTAACATCTTTATCCCCCATTTATATGAACAAAAAGCAGTGCCTGTCAAAACACTGCTTTTTATGTTCTGTTACTGTCCGTAATAAGCATTAGCCCCATGTTTTCTGAAATAATGCTTATCCTGAAGCTCCTGCGGTGCCGGCGCTACTTTGGGATTAATTGTCTCCGTTCGGTATGCCATTTTTGCAACCTCTTCCAGAACAACAGCATTGTGAACCGCATCCATGGCATCCTTTCCCCACGCAAAAGGTCCGTGATTCTTACAAAGGACAGCAGGTACTGCCATAGGTTCTTTTTTCATGCGAAGAAACTCACTTACGATCAGATGCCCTGTGTTCTCCTCATAAGCCTCCTCGATTTCTTCTTTTGTGAGACATCGAAGACAGGGAACTTCCCCATAAATATAATCCGCATGCGTAGTGCCGTAGCAGGGAATACTTCTTCCTGCCTGCGCCCAGCTGGTAGCATAGGAGGAATGAGTATGTACAATACCGCCGATTTCGGGAAATGCTTTATAAAGCTCAAGATGTGTAGGTGTATCGGAGGAGGGTTTGTATCTTCCTTCCACCTTATTTCCTTCCAGATCCATCACCACCATATCATCAGGTGTCAATTTATCGTAATCTACACCGCTTGGCTTGATCACAAAAAGTCCGCTCTCCGCATCGATTCCGCTTACATTACCCCAGGTAAAAGTAACAAGTCCGTACTTTGGAAGCATCATATTGGCTTCATAAACCTGTTTTTTTAATTCCTCTAACATGACTTCTCATCCCTCCTGTTCTTACTATATAAAAATTTTTCTATTTCAGCGCATCCACAGCAGCATGCTCAATAGACAGTCCTGCCATATAACGCTTCATAAATTTCTCGAATCCTTCCACATCCTTCGGATCCGGTTCCATACTGCTGCCTGTCTGACCGGCAAAAATTTTGTTATTTAGGAAATCCTGAAGATTTTCCGAAGCTTCTCTCTTTTTCATATAATCTGCAAGAAGGGCAATTCCCCAGGCACCGCCTTCACCTGCAGTCTCCATAACCGATACGGAAGTGTTCATGGCTGCTGCCGCAATTCTCTGACCCACACCCTTTGTCTTAAACAGACCTCCGTGGCCAAACATCTTGTCTACCTTTACATCCTCTTCCTTAAACATAAGATCAAGTCCTGCTTTTAAAGCTGCGAGAGAGGAATAGAGATGTGTTCTCATAAAGTTTGCCAGATTAAATTTGTCTTCCGCCTTTCTCACAAACAGAGGTGCTCCCTCATCAAAGCCCGTCACAGGTTCCCCTGAGAAATAGTTGTAGGAGATCAGACCGCCGCAGTCTGCATCGCCCTCCAGAGCCTTATTGTAAAGCACGGAAAATAATTTATTTTTATCTGCCTTAATTCCCATACTCTCCGCAAATTCATCAAAGATGTTCACCCATGCATTCAGATCAGAGGTACAGTTGTTGCAGTGAACCATACCAACCAGTGCACCGTCCGGGGTAGTTACAAGATCGATCTCGGGATATACTTTGGAAAGTTCTTTTTCCAGAACAATCATGGCAAATACACTGGTTCCGGCAGATACGTTTCCTGTTCTCACACCCACACTGTTTGTGGCCGTCATACCCGTTCCTGCATCACCTTCCGGAGGACATAAAGGAATTCCTGCTTTTAATTTGCCGCTCACATCCAATAAAGCAGCACCTTCCTGCGTCAAAACACCGGCTTCCTCACCTGCTGACAGAACTTTCGGAAGAATGCCCTCCAATTTCCAGGAGAAGCCCTCACCGCTTATCAGGCTATTAAACTGATTAATCATTCCCTGATCATAGTTACCTGTTTTGATATCTATAGGGAACATGCCGGATGCATCGCCCACACCGAGAACCTTCCTGCCGGTCAGCTTATAATGAACATATCCTGCCAGTGTGGTGAAAAAAGCCACATCCTTTACATGCTCTTCTTTGTTTAAAATCGCCTGATATAAATGGGCAATACTCCATCTCTGGGGAATGTTATAGTTAAACTCTTTTGTAAGCTTTGCTGCCGCTTCCTCGGTAATGGTGTTTCTCCATGTCCTGAAAGGAACAAGAAGATTGTCATCCTTATCAAAAGCAAGATAGCCGTGCATCATGGCAGAGAATCCGATAGAACCGATCGTTGTGATTTCTGCATCATACTGCTTTTTGACATCTGAAAGAAGATCCTGATAGCATTCCTGAAGACCCTTCCATACGCGGTCGAGATCATAAGTCCAGATTCCGTCCACATATTGATTCTCCCATTCGTAGCTTCCCGATGCGAGAGGTGTTCCCTTCTCATCGATCAGGACCGCCTTGATTCTGGTAGAACCGAATTCAACACCGAGAGCTGTCTTTCCCTCCAAAATGATCTGTTTTGTTTCCATACCATACCTCCATCACTTATATAGATTTCTATTAACGATAAAATACTTCCCCAAGCATTAAATCTCTCTTAAAATCACGGATCTTTGTATCCTTGTCAATAAAGACTGCTTCAATACCCATGGCATTTGCCCAGTCACCCATCTGTTCTGCGGTCAGATCATAAGAAAATGCTGTATGGTGAGCACCTCCTGCCAGGATCCATGCTTCCGCACCTGTGTACATATCAGGCTCCGGTGTCCAGAAATTGGTAGCCACAGGAAGCTTAGGCATAGGTTTTTCCACCTTCTTACATTCCACATCATTGATGATCAGTCGGAATCTGTTCCCAAGATCAATCAGAGATGTGGCAACTCCATGTCCTTCCTTGGAAGTAAATACAAGTCTTGCGGGATCCTCCCTGTTGCCCATACTTAGAGGTTGACACTTAATGCTGATGGGACCATCCGCAATGGTAGGACAGATTTCCAGCATATGAGCCTCTAAAATACCTTCCTTTCCTTTTACAAGGTTGTAGGTATAATCCTCCAGCATGGAAGTTCCCTTTGGATTCTTAATATCACCAGTCATGATCTTCATAAGGCGCACCATAGCTGCCACCTTCCAGTCACCTTCAGCACCGAATCCGTAACCCTTTTCCATCAGTCTCTGAATGGCAAGTCCGGGCAGCTGCTTCAAGGCTCCAAGATCTCCAAAGTGAGTTACAATTGCCTGATAATTTTTTTCTTCCAGAAATCTCTCAAAACCAAGCTCTATCTGCGCCTGAACGGCTACATGTTTCTTAAATTCCTCCGGGTCTCTTCCTTCCAGAAGAATATCATATTTTTCATAGTACTCATCCACAAGTGCATTCACATCCGAAGCAGAGACAGCGTCTACACTTTCCGCAATCTCATTTACAGGATAGGCATCGATCTCCCAGCCGAACTTGATCTGTGCTTCTACTTTATCTCCTTCTGTAACAGCAACATTTCGCATATTATCTGCCACTCTCATCACACGGATATGGCTGCTTTCTACAATACCTACTGCTGTTCTCATCCAGGATGCAATCTTGCCTGCCACCATGGGATCGTCCCAATATCCCACGATCACTTTTCTTTCCATGCGCATCCTGCTGACAATATGACCATATTCTCTGTCACCGTGGGCAGACTGATTTTCATTCATGAAATCCATATCTATGGAATCATAGGGTAACTGTTCGTTAAACTGGGTATGTAAATGAAGAAGAGGCTTTCTCAGCTCCTGCAATCCTAAAATCCAGGATTTTGCCGGAGAAAAGGTGTGCATCCAGGTAATCACACCGGCACAGTTTTCATCCAGATTTGCCTCGTTGAAGGTTCTTCTGATCACTTCGTTTGTGATCATGGTAGGCTTCCATACCACTTCATAGGGAAGAATTCCCGATTGATTTAACCCCTCCACAATTCTTCTCGAATGATCTGCAACCTTGCTCAAACATTCTTCACCGTATAAATCCTGTGATCCTGTACAAAACCAGAACTTGTACTCTTTTTTCTGCAACATAAGATATACCTCCTTGAAAGAAATTAACTGATCATGATACTTTCATGGTATAACTTGTATTGTCATCTTTACAAGTTGTTTTTCTTTTGTTTGTCAGGCCCTCTCCTTACAGGAATTGCCAATCACAATTTCCGGTTCGATCATAATTTTCTTTTCCTTCACCGTTTCTTCCCCGTTCTGTATCAAGTCAAGAAGAAGCTCCGCTGCCATTTCCCCAAGTTTTTCCTGAGGATGCACAATAGTTGTAAGATTGAATCCTCCGCTGTTTGCCATATAAGAGTTATCGTATCCGGTAACAGAGATATCCTCCGGAACCTTTAAGCCGGCATCAGTAAGTGCCTGTATCACCTTCATGGCAATCTGATCGTTATAACAGACAACCGCATCCATAGGGTACTTTTTCTCAGCCATCTGAAAAACACTTTCATAGGGATGCACCTTTCTGTCCTCTGTATAAAACCATATGACTTTGTCGGGATCATAGAGGATACCGGCTTCCTGCAGCGCTCTAACATATCCTTTATGCCTGTTCTGACCCTGGGTGTCATCGGACTTAAAAACTCCTATAATATTCTTATGTCCTGTTTCTATCAGATATTTTGTAATCAGATAACCGCCTTTACAATCATCCATAAGAACCTGCGGTTTATCATTCATTTTTGAAAAACATCCCTGAATAAACACATAGGGTATATGATAATCTTCCAGTTTTTGATACAAATTCATATGCTTACAATAAATCTGGCTTTTACTGGGCTCAATAATAATACCGTCAATATCCTTTTGAAGAAGCTCTTCCAGACATTTTGCTTCCTGGCTTCTTGAATTTTTTGTATTCTTTAATATGATACTGTATCCGTGGCCTGTTAAAACAGAATCAATTCCCTGGATGACTCTCGGAAAAATATAATCGGATAAATAAGTAGTCACAACTGCAATATTGTGAGAGTTACCTGAATGATGTACCAGTTCCGAACAAAAGGTTCCTCTTCCGTGTTCTGCATAAATATAACCGGCATTTTCCAAAATGGAAAGAGCTTTTCTGACTGTCTGCCGGCTGATCTGATAGCTGCGGGAAAGCTCATTTTCAGATGGAAGCTTATCTCCCGCCTTAAATTCTCCGGACAGGATTTTCTCTTTCAGATCCTCCATTAGCCTATAATATTTTAGTTCCTTTTGTGGTAAACTTTGACTCATTATTCATCTCTTTCATCAATTTACAGCTTGTACATGACTTGTATCATTATCATATCATAGTATTAGGAAATAATCACGTAAGAAACGGCATTATCTGCTCATAGATTCCCTTACCGTCCAGCTTATATTTCTCAACCAGAGCTGCGGCAGAGCCGGATTCGCCAAACTTATCCTGCATACCGATCTTCATAACCGGAACCGGATGCGCTTTACAGAGAGCATCGCAAACGGCACTTCCGAGTCCTCCGATCACAGAGTGCTCTTCAGCAGTAACTACCTTACCTGTTTTCTTTGCAGATGCTACGATGAGCTCCTCATCAAGAGGTTTGATGGTGCAGATATTGATCACCTCAGCGCTGATGCCTTCTGCTGCCAGCATGTCTGCTGCCTCAAGCGCATTACCTACGCAGATACCGGTTGCAACAATGGTGAGGTCACTTCCTTCCCTCACAACGGTTCCCTTGCCGATCTCAAACTGATAATCCGGCTTGTCATTGATCACGGGGCACGCTGCACGTCCGAATCTGATGTAAACAGGACCTTCATGCAAAGCCGCAGCACGCACTGCCGCTTTTGCCTCGATATCATCAGCAGGACACATAACCACCATGCCGGGAATGGTTCTCATCAAAGCGATATCCTCATTACACTGGTGGGATGCGCCGTCTTCCCCTACTGTAATTCCTGCATGGGTTGCACCGATCTTTACATTCAGATGGGGATAGCCGATGGAATTTCTCACCTGTTCAAAGGCTCTTCCCGCTGCAAACATAGCAAAGCTGCTGACAAAAGGAATCTTTCCCATAGTCGCAAGTCCTGCTGCGATGCCAGTCATATTACACTCTGCGATACCGCAGTCGATATGTCTATCCGGATAGGCTTTCTTAAATACGCCTGTCTTGGTTGCTGCTGCCAGATCTGCGTCAAGTACTACGAGGTTCGGATATTCTGCTCCCAGTTCCACAAGAGCATTGCCGTAGCTTTCTCTGGTTGCGATCTTCTTAACGTCTGCCATTTATGCTTCCTCCTTGTTTAATTCTTCACTGATCTTCTCAAGGTCTGCCATAGCAACAGCATACTCTTCGTCATTTGGAGCCTTGCCATGCCAGCCGCAGCTTCCTTCCATGAAGGAAACGCCTTTACCCTTTAAGCTGTGGGCAATAATGGCTGTAGGCATACCCTTTGTCTCACGTGCCTCTTTGAAAGCAGCTCTTAAAGCATCAAAGTCATGGGCATCCACATTGATCACATGGAAATTGAAAGCCTCGAATTTCTTATCGATCGGATAAGGAGAGCAGACCTCATCAACCGGTCCGTCAATCTGCAATCCGTTGTTATCTACGATCACTACCAGGTTGTCGAGCTTTCTGTGTCCTGCGAACATAGCTGCTTCCCATACCTGTCCTTCTTCTATCTCGCCGTCCCCGAGAAGCGTATATACTCTGATATCCTTCTGATCCATCTTGGCACCCAGCGCCATGCCTACTGCGGCAGAAATACCCTGTCCGAGAGATCCGCTTGACATATCAACGCCTGGTATGTACTGCATGCTGGGATGTCCCTGCAGATAAGAACCAAGCTTACGGAGAGTGGTCAGATCCTCCACCGGAAAATAGCCTCTGTTTGCAAGTGTGGAATAGAGACCGGGCGCAGTATGTCCCTTGGATAACACAAAACGGTCCCTGCTTTCCATCTTGGGATCCTTGGGATCGATATTCATTTCTTCAAAATACAGATAAGTATAAATATCTGCTGCCGACAGGGATCCGCCCGGGTGCCCTGCCTTTGCACTGTGCACCGCCGTTACAATGCCTTTACGCACTTCATTGGCGATTTTCTTAAGTTCCAGATTGTTCATGGTTACCTCTCCTTTCATTCATAATAACGATATTGGATAGCCATTTGTTATAAACTAATGGTATAACTTGTATTCTTATCCTTACAAGTTGTTTTTAGCTTATCTACATATTTGTGTCATTATTGTTCTCTTTTCTTCTTGTATATATTGTTTGACTGCAAATATTCTATTTGTTAATATAAAAGTATATTATTTTAGATTTTATTTATTCTGGGGTATTAGTTATGAATACAATGGACAAAGATTATCTTACCGGTTTATATACACGTCAGGCGCTGTATGTACTTTATCAAGGTATGGAAAAAGGAAGCTTTTTTGATTTCATGTTCCTAGACCTTGACAATTTTAAAAATGTAAATGACGTATATGGTCATAATACAGGAGATCTGGTCTTAAAAACCATTGCCAAAATTCTGACGGAAAATGCTCCTGATGCCTACGCCATTCGACTTGGAGGGGATGAATTTGTTCTTCTGTTTAAGGGTATTCATTCCAAGGAATCTCTTTGTTCAATTGCGCAAAACATCATAGATAACATATCCAATAAATCATATTTTCTTGACATTAACGTTTATCTTTCCGCAAGTATTGGGCTTCTTTATCACGAAACAGTCACAGAATCATTGGATAGTATTTTAGCAAAAAGCGATATGGCAATGTATTATGCAAAAACTCATGGAAAAAGCCAATTTATTGTATTTAATGATATTGCACAGTCTGTTTTCTCTGAAATTGAAATGGAGAAATCACAGCAATCCTCCTTTGACCACAATGAATTTGAAATTCGGTATCTTCCTGTTATCAGCGCACAGACCTCACAACTGTCTCTGTCTCAGGTCCGCCTTTTCTGGAATATGTCGAATGGAACTATAAAATCTCAAGATGAATTTATTCCTTTGTTCGAAAAAAACGGATTTATCAGACAACTGGATTTTTGGGTTATTCAATCTGTTTTTATCCATTTAAAATATTATCATGAACATTATTCTCATAATGGTAAAATCGGTCTGCGTATTTCACGCCTTACACTTTTAGATTCAGATTTGCCAAGACTATTAACAGAATATATGCAAACATATGGGATATCTCCCTCTGAGCTTGATTTTGAAATAGATGAAGCCTATTTTGTTCGTGGAACTTCAGAAATTCTTAAGCCTATGGAAATATTGAGAAAAATGGGAATTGGCATATCCATTATGGGCGTGGGATCAAATTTCAGAAGTTTGGCCTATTGGGATAAACTGATGTTTGATTCTATTATTCTTGATGCAGAATACTTGAAAAATACTCTCAACACCATCAGGGGACGCCAAATAGTAAAAACCCTGCTCATTATGGGCAGAGAGTTAAAAATGCAGGTTATCGCAGATGGAATCGAAAATAAGGAAGATTTCCTTTTTTTAAGTGGATGTGGATGCAATGCCATCAGTGGTCCTTATTATTCTGCTCCTCTTTCTCTTTCTCTCTATTATGACTATGTAAAAGATAAAATTCTGTTGGAGGAAGATCAAATTCAGTTTTTCTTTCAAGACAATTTTGATTCATCTGATCATAGGTTCAAGGGAAAAATACTTGGTCACTCCTTGCAGCTGACATCCGGTATCAGTGATAAATGGGGCGCCGTCTATTTCCCCGGTGGCAGTCAATCTGAAAATGTACTGGAACTTCCTGCAGAAATTCTGCACAAAAACTCTTATACTATCTGCATGTGGATGAAACCCACGCGGCAAACCAGTTGGACCAGTGTTATTTATGTAAAATACCACCGAATTTTTGCGACATTTTCACCCTTTGTTATCGGTGGATCGAGCTTTTACAGAGTCTGCGAAGAGGCAACCTCAAATGGATTTCACGATACAATGTCTAGACAGGTTCCTTTGAATGCGTGGACCTTTATCTGCCTGACCTATGACAGTATATCTGATATCAGCCGCTTTTATATTAACGGCAGGAATGCAGGCTATTGCCATGACATTCCAACGTTATTTACCTGTCAGCAGATTCTTATTGGGGGCGATCCCTTCCAACCTTCTTATGAAGGATATGTATCCGGTCTGATCTTTTATAATAGTACAAAATCAGAGGAAGAGATTATCAATCTATACAACAGTTTTTTTGACGAACCTGAATTTAAGGGAATTAAAGAAAATTTTTGGTCAGATCCGGTTATTTAAAACGATTGTTTTGTTACTTCGATTTATTTGCTTTTTCATAAACATATGATACAATAATATAGATTTATCTATAATGTCGTATAAATAATTTAAAGGAGACATCTGTATGCTTCATATCAAATCCCTGGATGAAGGACTCGAAATATTTAAAGCACTGGGATCTAACATCCGTATTGAAATTATCAAGATTTTACGTGAAAATAACGGTATGAACATGAATGATTTGGCTGCCAATCTCAACGTTACAAACGGTGCTCTCACTAGCCATATCAAAAAATTAGAAGATTGTGGCCTAATTTCTATTACTTCAGAGTCTGCAGGTCATGGAAATCAGAAAATCTGCTCCGTACACTTTGATAAAATTCTCATTGAACTTGATCCTCCTGAAGATGATGCAAATGTTTATCAAACAGAATTAAAAGTTGGACATTACTCCAACTACAATGTCTATCCTACCTGCGGTCTCGCCGCTTCCACTGCACTGATCGGAGAAGTAGACGATACCAGATATTTTGCACATCCCGATAGGTATAAAGCTGATATTTTATGGTTTTCTAAAGGATATGTTGAATATATTATTCCAAATTTTATTCCGTTTTCACAAAAAATTGATAAAATTACTATTTCTGCAGAACTAAGCTCTGAAGCTCCTGGTGTCAATGATGTCTGGCCATCCGATATCTCCTTCTATATCAATGATACCTTCATTGGTTCCTGGACCAGCCCAGGCGACTTTGGTGATGTAAAAGGTATTTTTACTCCTGACTGGTGGTTCCCCAATTGGAATCAATATGGTCTGCTAAAGCTTCTTGTTATTAATAAAAAAGGGACCTTTATTGATGGCCTGCAAATATCAAATGTTACTATATCTGACTTGAATCTAACCAGCAAAAGCACAATTCGATTTAAACTTGCTGTTAATGACGATTCAACCTATATTGGCGGCCTGACTATTTTCGGAAAAAATTTCGGAAACTATAATCAAGATATAAACGTGCGTATTAACTATAGTCCTATCACCTCAGAACAATAATCACTCCTTTAAAGAAGAAAACCTCAGCTTCCAAAATAGGAAGCTGAGGTCTTTTGCTATATCTTAAAACGTTCCATTGATTTTGACAGTTCTTCCGCTTCTCGATTCAGACTCTCGGCATTTTCTACTAGTAAATCCACCTGCAGCATTTTGTCATTAACAACTTCTGAAACACTATTAACACTCTTTACAATTTTCTCTGCAATTTCTGATATACTCGTCATGGCAGACACAATATCATCTTTATTCGTAACCATATCCGACATATCATTTTGCATGAACTGAATAGCATTTACCAATTCCGTTACCTGGCTACTGATTGTTCCAAACATAGAAATTGTTTCATTCAGTGCAAGAGTCTGCTCTTTTAAAAACAATTCCGTTCTCTTAGCGGAATTCTCTGTTTTACCGGTAATTTCTTTGATATCTTTTACGATATTTCTCACTCTGTCACCGGCTTTCATGGATTGATCTGCAAATTTTCGTATCTCTTCCGCTACAACAGTAAAACCTCTCCCATATTCTCCGGCTCTCGCCGCTTCGATAGATGCATTTAAAGAAAGTAAATTTGTCTGTTGTGCAATATCCTCTATTGTGCTGATAATTTCGCCTATATTTCCGGACTGCTGTTCCACTTGGCCAATATCTTTAATCAACTCTCCCGTTACAGAAGCTGTATCTTCAGATTTCTTACAGAGATTTCTGACGATATCTTTTCCTTTTTCAACCGCTTTCAGAGCTGCCTGTGTTTTGAATACCATATTCTCCGATTCATGATAAATATCATTGATTTTATAAGAAAAGTCATTAATCGAAGCGACTCCAAGTTCTGTTTTCTCCGCCTGAATATCTACATCCTCGGCAACCTCATACATAGACTTTACAACCTGTCCCATGGAAACTTTAATATCGAAAGAAGAAGCAGCTACTTCACCGGATAAAGTCACAACCTTTTCTCCAAATCTCTGATTGTCAGAAATTAGTCTTCTCATTCCACCCAGCATTTTAGTCATGCCTGCAACCAATTTTGCAAATTCATCCTTTCTTTTTGTTGTAATTTCTTTCGTGAGATCTCCCTCTGCAGCGCAAGCCAGTGCCTCACAAGTTTGATTCAGGGCTGAGCTGATACTTTTAGTCATGGACATACCCGCTACCATTGCCACTGCACAAGCTAGCAGAGCTATCAAAATAGTGGCAATTCGTATTATCGAAATTTCACTAACAATTGTTGATTTCGGCACCAATGTGCAAAGTGTGATTCCAGTTTTTTTAACCGGTTGATATACATATAAGTATGTCTTCCCATTTACTCTGACATACTCGCATCCTCCTTCATTCTCTTTCTTTGAATTCTCATAAAAATCGGTTCCCACAAAAAGAGTTTCTCCAGAATATCTCTGTATGACACCTTCCCCTTTTTTATTTCTTGTTTCTTCAAGCAACACTTCTCTACCATCATCAGTTACATATCCGGAAATACTTCCTTCACCAAATAACATTACTTTTAATAGATCATCTATATAGTTGCTGCTGATATCAACAACCAAAAAACCATTATTATGATTTAACACATAATGCAAAATAAAAGAAAGTCCATAATCTTGATTTTCTTTTCCTAACTGGCTATCCAAAACAGCATGCGTTCCAACCCACGTATTCTTTGTTCTTTTTGCCTGCAGCTGTTTTCCTGTTTCCGTATCAATACACGTATCGTAAAATTCTTCCGGTAAACCCTTCACATTTGATACGATCATCTTTCCT
Source organism: Lachnospiraceae bacterium (assembly GCA_017622575.1). Classification (GTDB taxonomy): domain Bacteria; phylum Bacillota; class Clostridia; order Lachnospirales; family Lachnospiraceae; genus Suilimivivens. The sequence continues at coordinate 15,155 of JAGAQU010000108.1, read as the reverse complement.
TTTTGAGGAATTATATAATAATCACTGATATATCCCATATTTGCCTTCAAATTAATAAGCATATCAGAAATAGGAGTAGTATATGTCACAGCTTCCGCACCTGAAGCTCCAAACTTATCATCATAATAAGCATTGAAATCATAACTAAGATACAATTCTACCATTTTGGATGATACCGAGTCGCAAACAAGCTGCAAAGATGTTTCCATAGAAGAGCTTGCACTTGCAACAGCACCTTCATATTGCATTGTTATTGCTCTTGAGGCCATAAGATAACATACAGTCCCCAAAATCACAATCAAAATAATAGATATTCCAAAAAACTGCATGAGAGAATGCGCAATCTTTTTTTCTTTTCCCGCATCTTTTTTCTTCCGTCTTTTTTTTATCATGTTAAAATATTTTTTTGACACATTAGATATTTTACTCCGGGATATCTTCATCATTAATCCTCCTGTAAGACATTGATTATAATTGAAATACAGGCTCTCCCATATCATTCCATTCTATTTTCATAAGCATGGCATGACGATTGGGATTGTAAAGAGGATTACCCTCTATTTCCGTTTCTGTTCTGGCATGAAAAACCATAATATCATTTCCTTCTTCATCCGTTGTAAAGGAATTATGTCCGGGTCCGTATATGCCTGATTTCTCATGAGATTTTAATACAGGATAACGTCTTTTTTTCCATCTTCCCGGATCCAGAATGTCATCATTCTCATCAATACAAAGCATGCCCACACAATAATCAATTCCTGTTTCACTGGCTGAATAGGTGAGAAAAATTTTTCCGTTTTTATGAATGACAGCAGGTCCCTCATTTACCCAATACCCCTTTCTCTCCCAATCATAATCAGGGGTAGTCAATAATACCTGAACTGTTTTTAACTTTGTAGGACTCTCCATTTCTGCAATATATAAATTTGATATTTGTTTACCAACACCTACTTTTTCTGCCCACACAATATATTTTTTACCCTTATTTTGGAAAACTGTTGCATCCAAAGAAAATGCCCGAAACGAAAACTCATCATCATCTGCACTCTGCATCATTCCTCTTTCTATCCATGGATCCATTACAGGATCCTGACCAACACATTCAAGCACATATGGTCTGATCTTCCAAATATCCTCTGCTTCACCGGCAGCAAAATAAATGTACCATTTGTGATCAATATAATGCAGTTCCGGTGCCCATATATTACAGCTCATTGGTCCATGATCATGTTTTTTCCAAACCATAGTTTCTTCCGCAATAGCAAGATTTTTCAAAGAATCTGCTTTTCTAATCGCAATGCCATGATATTCAGGCAAACTTGCCGTAAAATAATAGGTTCCATCATTATGTCTGTAAACGTATGGATCTGCTCTCTGGGCAATCCACACTTCATTATATTTTAATGTTTTCATGTTTTCACTTTTATTCATCTCTTTATTCTCCTATGTCTAATCTATAAGTGGCTTTGTAAGATCATCAAATCGCTCATCAATATGCTTTATCATTACTTTATAAATAAAAAATGATTTTACATAAGCTAATAATGCAATACCGATAAACAGAGAAATGGCATTCATTCCCACGGATTTTAGATTTGTCCATATGAATCCCGCTGTTATCAATATGAGAATTAACGTATAGGGAAAATATCCGATTGCAAATATTGCTGCATTTTTAATAGTTGTTCGCACCGTTCCCTTCAATTTACTTAGCACCGGAAAAACCCAAAGCGAAACTATTAAAAGAAACATCGCAACTATACTGCTGATGCAAAACATCACCTTACCGAATTGGGTTCCCATTTTATACCAAAATAACAAATCAAAAATCATAGCTGACCACAGTCCTGCCAATCCTATACCCATCAATGTTGCCTGCTTAAAATTTTGCACAAAACTTGAAAAATAGCGTTTGACCACATATCCGTCCCCTTGCCTGATAGAAATAATACAGACATAATAAAGCGCTGTGGTCGCCGCACCAATAGTAAAAACAGGCAAACAGCTTATAATAAAAAGCACATTAAGCAAAATAAGATCTGTCATCTTATTTAAAAAAGCAATTACCGGTGAATTCGACATAAGAATTTTCTCCATTTTTTATTTAATGCCACTGATTGCTACTGATTCGATGATTACTCTCTGGAAACAGAAGAACAATACAATTGTGGGTATCATGGCTATTACGGAAGCTGCCATAATCAGAGCATAATCACTTTGAATTGCGTAATAAGCATTAAAAGAACGAATTACTACCTGTAATGTCCATGTTTTTTCACTTCTGAGAAAAATAACCGGTGCCAGATAATCATTCCATATTGCCATAAACCATAGCGTTAACTGAGTACCTACCGCACCTTTCATAAGTGGGAAAAAAATTTGACAAAAGGTTCTAAAGTAACCACAGCCATCCAGCTTTGCAGCATCCATCAGATCATTCGGTACACTGCTAAGATTTTGTCTCAGGAAGAAAATCATACTGACATTACCAAAACATGCTGGAACAATTAGCGGCAGAAGACTGTCTGTCCATTTTAATCTGGTAAACATAACGTACTGAGGAATCATAATTACCGCAAAAGGAATCATGATCGTTGCGAGCAATCCCATAAAAATTGCATTTTTTCCACGGAACTTCAATTTTGCAAAAGAAAATGCCGCAAGAGAAGAAGTAAATCCTCCTATCAGAAGTACAGGTATTTCAATTTTAATTGTGTTTATAATACCACTAATAAAATTACCTTTTTTGAGTACCTCGCTGTATTTTCCAAATATCCATGGATCCGGGATTAAGCTCAATTGACCCGACAGTATTTGATTTTTGGTCATAAAAGAAGTCATAACCATATAGATGAGCGGAAACACCATTACAACTGCACAAAGAGATAACAGCACAAAAATTATGCCGTTTTCTATTTTTTCTTTTTTTGATACCACTGCCGACGAAAGAATATCTTTATCTTTTCCTGCCATATTTTCACCTCTTTACTCTATTGTCTTAACCCATTTATCCTGCATCTTAAAATTAATAAATGTGATCACAAAAATGATGATGGCAAGGATAATGGCAATTGCACTTGCATAACCAAGCTGGAAACTTTCAAATGCCTTCTCATAAAGATAATATACAATTGTAGCAGCACTGTAACCTATTCCACCGTTTGTTGTCATAACCTGTACTTCTACAAAAACTTGAAATCCACCTATCATGGATGTTATCAATATATAGAATGTAACAGGAGATAACAAAGGCAATGTAATATTTTTAAATCGCTGCCATCCATTGGCACCATCAACCATAGCAGCTTCATAATAACTTCTTGGAATATTCTGAAGTCCTGCAAGATACAAAATAATAGATGTTCCCAAACCCTTCCATACCATGAAAATAATCATGGACACCTTTATCAGGTTTTCATCTCCCAGCCAGTTTGGTCCATGTTTTCCGGTGAGCGCCTTAATAATCACATTCAAAAGACCATAATCATAGTTATATACCCAAGCCCACAAAATGGAGACAGCAACCAGGGAAGAAATAACCGGTACATAATACATGGTACGAAGTACTCTTACCCCGGGTATTTTTCTATTCATTCCCATGGCAAACAAAAGTCCTAATATCATTCCTATAGGAATCCCTATCAGATAAATGACTGTTGTCGCTAAAGTCTGCCAGAATTTTTTATCAGTCAATAATTTTATATAATTGTCAAACCCGCAAAAACGATTTAGCATTCCTTCAAATCCCTTAGCTCCATTCCAAGTGGTTAGACTTGTAAGAAACGCAAACACAATTGGCCACGCCATAAATAACAGGAATCCTAGAGTAGGTGCTGCAACAAACAGCAAAGCCCACTTTTCTTCCCGTTTAGACATTGCTGATAATTTTACTTTCTTTTTGCTCTTTACACGGCCCATAATCTATCCCTTTCCAATTATCTTCATTCTGTCTGTTAACAAATTACCCTGTGGCAGACCACTGCCACAGGGTAACACAACCAAACTTAGTTGTTTTTAGTTTGCTGCAGCTGCTTTCATTTCATTTGCTGCATCCAGTGCTTCCTGCATAGCAGGCTGAACCTGTGCACAATATTCTTCAGCTGTCATTTCGCCATTCAGAACATATTCATATCCACCGCTTAAAAACGCATTCCACCAGTCAGAATTATATGTATATGTTGTTTCAACAAAGATACCCTGATATTTGTCTGTACCCTCAATGTAATTGAAGATTACATCAACATTATCACCATAAGGAATTGTTCCGTCAGCAATTCTATCTTTGAAATCGCCCTTTGCATAGTCCATAATATTAGGAATTTGTAAGGATGCTCCGGTTGTTTCTCCAGATAATACTCTCTGACCTTCAAGATCTGTGGAGAACAATGTAATCAGCGCTGCTGCCGCTTCAGGATATTCACTGTCTGCAGAAACTGCAAATCCAACAGAACCGTTACGTGTCATGGAAACACCGGTCTTACCGGTAGGCCATGCACAAAGACCCCATTCATAAGGAAATGTATTTTTGTCCATGAAGGCTCCCACATCCCAAGTACCGCATGCATAGAATCCAATCTGACCATCTAACCATCTCTGATATCCACCAAGTGCTGTATCCTGCTCCACAGTGGGTGTAACTCCATATTTACATGTCAAATCTGCAAAGAACTGGAATGCTTCAATAAATTCTTCCTGACCGTCAATTACGACTTCTGTATAATCATCATTCAGGAAATGACCGCCATTTGTATAAATGAATGCATCTAATGCCCACTGCAATGCATTCGCTGTACCCCACTGATCAACTTCGCCGTCTCCATCAGTATCCTTCGTCAATTTCTGACAAACTTCCACGAATTCATCCCATGTATAAGGATTTTCGGGATCAGGATAAGCAACTCCTGCTTCATCAAAAATATTTTTGTTATATGCAAATGCAAATGTTGAAAAATCCTTTGGCAGACAATAGAGAGAACCTTCACCTGTACCGGCCGTCTTTCCATCATATCTATAAGCATTTCCTACAGAACCCCAAAGGTTATTGACAACTGCAGCATCTACATAATCATCTAAAGGCAATAAATAGCCATCATCTACATTACTTGCTACTGCCTCAGGTCCTACATAGAAAATATCCGGCATATCATCTGCTGCCTTATATGCCAAAAGCTTTTGTCCATATTCATCAGATGTCGTCACTTCAAAAGTAACATTGGCACCGGTTTCTTCCATAAATTTGTCAATCAATGACTGGTACACTGCTTTCTCATGATCCTGTGCAAAAATGAAAACAGTTAAATCTGCATCGGAATAATCTCCTTCTACCGCTACATCTGTAAGAGCTTCCTCATCAACCTCAATCTGAGCTCCAATACTCTCTGTTTCTTCTGTTGCTTCTGTTGCTTCTGTTGCTTCACTTGTGGATTCAGCTGTTTCACCACCACCACAACCACAAAGCATGCTTGCTGTCATTACTGTTGCAAGTAAAATGCTTAATAACTTCCTTTTCATATTTCCCTCCTATTAATTTGATTTTGATTATTTAAAGAGATTTAAAATAATATAGTTTTTCATTTTTAGAAAATACAAAGAAATACAGTGGCCATCCATATTTTGTGTATTTATTATATTATAATCTTATTTTTAATCTCTTTATTTATTATTATTGTATAACCTCATATGATTTATGTCAACTTATATTTTAGTATTTACTAAAATATTTTACAAAATCGTAATTATTGCTAAAATATTATAGTTTTTTTTAGCAATAATTACATATGATAAAAATTGACCGGAACATAGGAGGATAACGAGTTCCGGTCAATTGCAAATTTATGATATTTCATTACTTTGAGCTTAGTCCAATTTAAAGACTGAAATCTCTGTCCGTAAACCATTTATATCTTCATCGAGATTTTTTGCAGTTTCATTTAATTTTGCTACACTATCAAGCAGCTGCATTGCCATACATATAAAATAGAGATGGTATATTTTAAGCCAAATTTACTCCTTATAAAACACCGCCCAGATGCTTTCATTATTATTACCTGCTGCTGTGATACATCTGACTGCATTTCCGGCTTCATCATTCATTTCCACAATGACACCCTTATATACTGCATCATTCATGAAAATTGTCACAAAATTAGTCCCTTTTTTTAAAGTCCAGTTTCCTTTTGTACCGTCCTCCATCAGTATACTGCCATCTTTTTCCAATTTCATCTGTACTGCTTCATGAACATCTGATGTAATATCTGTTCCATGATTAACACAGTAATACAGACCACTAATTTGCTTTTCTGATTTGTATCCCTCTTTTGAAAGGATTTCTCCCTTTGTTGCAAAGGGTGCTGCTACCAGCCAACCATCTTCATTCACAAACATTTGATGTACTCTGGGTTCATGATTTTCTGAACCATTATCAAATCTTTGATGGTAAAACAAATAATATTTTCCATCATCATCCTTTAAAGCAGAACAATGTCCCGGAGCCATATATGCTGTCTTTAAACTTGGGAACATATAATTGCCCATCATTTTAAGTCCGTATTCGGAATGATTTCCTGTGTATCCAAATGTATTTCCGCATTCATCCACATAAGGTCCGGTTACATTATGAGAACGATATTGTCTGATTTGATATCCTCCCTCTCTAGTCAATCCTCCATATGATACAAATAAATAGTAGTAACCATTTTCATCATCATACAAAATGTAAGGTCCTTCACAAGAATTGTGCAGTCCACCCATTAAATAATATCCATAATATGTATCAATATGCTTTGTTTCATCGGCCTTCGGATGTATGGGAAGCCCTGTATTCTGATCCAATTCCAAAAGCCATATTCCTCCAGACCAGGAACCGTAAACCATCCACATATTCCCTTCTTCATCATAAAAAGCTGTGGGATCTATGCAATTCGGAAAGTTCAGATTATTATATTTTCCCACACTCATATAATCAGCAGCAGAAGTATCCTTGCCAAGCACCTCATAGAAATTTGTTTGATCTACATTGAGCATATCATATCCCGAATAAAGTAAAGTTTCCTGATAATGATATGGTCCTTCTACACTGTCTGATGTTGCCATACAAATAGTAGAGGTACGATAATCATGACTTGTTGAAAAATACATAACCCATTTTTCCATTACCGGATTATAGATCACATCCGGTGCCCAGACAGCATAATATCCGTCTACATGCATACCAACAAAATCAAATGCTCCCATATCTTCCCAAAACAAGTTATCGAACAATGGATTAGTAGCATTTACTCCATCTGCTATACTCTTAAAACTTTGCAAATCTTCAGATACTGCCACTGACATATGGGAACCAAAAATATAATATTTTCCATCTGTTTTTACAATAGACGGATCATGAACGGAAACATCCATCGCCTGATTGCCGACTGATATTTCTTTTAAAGCTTTTCCCTCTTCTATTCCGCATCCTGAAAGTAAACAAACTGATCCTGTAATAATTGCTGTCAATATTGCCATTTTTTTCATAAAACACTCCTTTTTTATTTTATAATTATCTAAAATTATTTAGATTTTATTTAATTATAAATTTTTTAAACAAAAAATACAAGCGTAATATAGCTATGTAGATTTAGTTTTCTGTTTATCTAAATATTTATATAAATCAAAAAGCAACCAAATATAACATAATTTCTTCTCAAATGTTATTTTTACTTGATAGACAGTAAAAGAAAGAAACCTTATAATGCAACTAAAGATAACAAAAATAGGAATTGGAGGAATTTGGGGATGAGTAAAATAGTTTTTTTCTGTATTCCGGCTCATGGCCATACAAATCCTACTCTGGGAGTTGTAAAAGAACTGGTAAACAGAGGACATGAGGTATGGTATTATTCTTATAATACATTTAAAGAGAAAATTGAAAATACAGGCGCAAAATTTATTTCCTGTGACATTTACGATGTGGAAAAAAATTTAAAACCGGAGGATGCCGCAAAAATAGGAAAAGATCTGGCTTTCTCTACTAAAATCCTTGTAGACACCACATTAGCCTTGGATGAAATGGTATGCCGTGATATGGAAAGCCTAAAGCCTGATTGTATTGTGGCAGATTCCATGGCAGTCTGGGGTAAGGCAATTGCAATCAAGCTTAACATTCCTTTTGTTTCCTCCACCACTACCTTTGCCTTCAATCAGTATTCGGCAAAGATCATGAGACAGAGTATTTCTCAGATGCTCAATATGATTTTTTCCATGTCTAAAGTTAACAAAGACCTGAAAAGATTGCAGGACAAAGGATATCCCATTGATAATATCCTCTCCATTATTCAAAATGATAATGAGACCAATACCATCGTATATACTTCGAAAGAATTTCAGCCCTGTGCCGAAACATTTTCCGAAAAGTACTCTTTTGTGGGTCCATCTATAAGGGAGACGACAGAAAATATTCAAAAGGGAGAGAAGAAGCTGCTTTATATCTCTCTCGGAACTGTAAATAACATAATGCTCAATTTTTATAAGAATTGTATCACCGCATTAAAAGACAGCGAATATCAGGTGATCATGTCTGTGGGAAACAATATTGATCCGGAAAAGCTCGGTGAAATTCCTTCCAATTTTGAAGTGTATCACTCTGTTGATCAGATTGCCGTATTGCAAAAAGCAGATGCATTCCTCACACACTGCGGTATGAACAGTGTTAACGAGGCCTTGTATTATGAAGTGCCCCTGATTCTATTTCCGCAGACTTCCGAACAGGGCGGCGTAGCAAGACAGGTTTCCAATATGGAAGCAGGTATTTATCTATTAAAAAATAATCCGATTTCTATTCAAAATGCTGTTACCACAGTTTTTAATGACGATAAATACAAAAAGAATGCATCCATTATAGCAGAAAGCTTCAAAAAAAGCGGTGGTCCCGCCGCTGCTGCAAATGCAATAATAAAAGTAATACAAAATAAAAAATAATATAGAGGAATCAAACATGTTAAATGAAAATTTGCTGACAATCAGAAAGCTTCATAAGCTCTCACAGGAAGATGTTGCCGAAAAAATAGGTGTATCCAGACAGGCTGTTGCCAAATGGGAAAACGGTGAGACCGCTCCCGATATCTATAATTGCAAAGCGCTGGCGGATCTGTTTGATGTTTCCTTGGACGATCTCGTCAATTTTTCTTCGGAAAATACAGGTCTTCCCGTTCCGCCGAAAGGAAAATACATATTTGGCGTTGTCACAGTGGGTGAAAAAGGACAAATCGTAATCCCAAAAAAAGCAAGAGATGTTTTTGACCTGAAAGCCGGTGACGGACTTGTTATTTTAGGTGACGAAGAACAGGGACTTGCCATGATCAAAGCATCAGCCATGATGAATTTAATGCAGAATATCAGTGATTTTTTTGGTAAAGATAAATAAAAACACCGGATTTAATCATAAAAAGCCCGAAAGCAGCTTAACGTTACTTCCGGGCTTTTCTGTCTCATTTATGCATTCACAGAATCATCTGCGATTTCACTTGCAACTGCACCTGAAATGGCGGCAACAGCTTTTTCCTTTTCCTCATCGGAAAGTCCTGTAAAGTTAATATTCTTATTAACCTTCGCATCATAGGTACCGGCCTTTACAATCTCGGCAAGATCGATTCCCACTGTCTCTTTCATGGTTTCAAAAAGCTTGGTCATCACACCGGGCACATTATCTGCCACTGTGTTGACTCCATTGCTTCCATCACCGCCGATAATGGTGATCTTATCAATCTGGGTGAGAGGTTCTGCAATCTTTCCTGCAATTTCAGGAAGAACCTGAATCAGCATCTCAGCCATAGCGGCATTATTGTACTTCTGATAAGCGATGGCTTTCTTTTCCATAGCTTCTGCTTCCGCGATACCCTTTGCACGGATGGCTTCTGCTTCCGCTTCACCCACCATACGGATACCTTCTGCTTCCTGTTCCTTGGCAAACTTCTGAGCCTCAGCGGTAGCCTTCATAGCTTCTGCTTCTTTTTCCCGCTCGAACTTTTGAGCCTCTGCATTTTTCATTCTCTCATAAAGCTCTGCATCCGACTGCTGCTGACGGGCAAATTTATCAGCCTCCGCCTTTTTCTTAACTTCTGCATCGAGAGCTTTTTCCTTAACTTCAGCTTCCCTCTGTTTTAAGATAACTTCCTTTTCCTGCTTGGCAATGCTTGCCTCCTGAGTTGCTATCTCAATGGTCTTACGCTGTTCCTGCTCCTGAATGCTGTAGGCTGCATCAGCCTCTGCCCTCTTGGTGTCTTCCATTTTCTGAAGTTCTGCCTTCTGAAGAGCAAGTTCATTATTCTTCTTTGCAATTTCACGCTCAGCGTTAATCCTTGCATCATTTGCCTGCTTATCGGCTTCTGCCTTGGCAACTGCAATTTCCTTTTCAGCCTCTGCCTTAGCGATGGCTGCTTTTTTCTTGATCTGGGAAATATTGTCAATACCCAGGTCATCGATCACACCGTTTCCGTCTGCAAAATTCTGCACATTAAAGCTTACAATGTCAAGACCCATGGCTGCCAGGTCAGGTTCTGCATTCTCTTTCACGAGATTTGCAAACTTTTGACGGTCACTGACCATTTCCTCCAGTCTCATGCGGCCAACGATTTCACGCATATTACCTTCCAGAACTTCCCTTGCGATGCTTGCTATGTACTGCGTATTCTGATTTAAGAAATTTTCTGCTGCAAGTGCTAACTTATTCTTTTCACTGCTGATCTTAATATTTACCGCCGCATCTACCTGAATATTGATATAATCCGCGGTAGGAACTGCGTTTGATGTTTTCACATCAATGGCAATCAACTTGAGACTCAGCTTATCCATTCTCTCCAAAAACGGAATCTTTACACTTGCCTTACCGATAATCACCTTTTTACGAAGACCGGATATAATAAATGCGGTATCCGGCGGTGCTTTCTTGTACCCGGTTATTACAATAACCAACAGAAAAACGATCACTACAACTGCTATGATAGCTCCTATCATGATGTCTGTACCCCCTTAGGTAATATTTTTATAAATACATTTATATTCAACAGCTATGCTGTTTGAACCTCCTCCGGTTCCTTATCCTTAGAATAAAGAATTTTTAAAATAATCGGCGTGGAAATAGATGATACTATAATCAGCAAAATAACGGAAGTAAAGTAAACAGGCTCAAGCAATCCCACAGAAAGTCCCTTCTGTGATACGATCAGGGCAACTTCACCTCTTGTCATCATGCCGACACCGATCTTTAATGCATCATGTCCGTTAAATTTGCATGCTTTTGCCATCAGTCCACAGCCGATGATCTTGCTCAAAAGTCCAACAATCACAAAACCCAGAGAGAACAGAAGGATATTTCCGGTCACACTGTCAATGCTCGTTTTTAATCCGATACTTGCAAAAAAAACGGGACCAAACAACATGTACGAGTTAATATCCACTTTTCTTTCGATATAGCTGGAATCATTAATGGAACAAAGAATGATGCCTGCAACGTAAGCGCCTGTAATATCGGCTATCCCAAAATATCTCTCTGCGATAAATGACATCAAAAAGCAATAAGCAAGTCCCGCAATCGGTATTCTTCTTGTATGTGGATATCTTTTATCTACCCATTTAAATACTTTGTAAGAAATAAAACCAACACCCACAGCCATCACAAAAAATAACACCGTATTTATTATGACAGAAAGAGGATTGGAGTCAGGACTCTTAAATCCGATCACAAAGGTAAGAACAATGATACCAATGATATCATCGATTATGGCAGCACTCAAAATAGTAGTTCCTACCCTGCCCTTCAGCTTACCCATTTCCTTTAGTGACTGTACCGTAATACTGACTGAGGTTGCCGTAAGGATGGTTCCAACAAAAACCGCCTTGTAGAATTCCTCCGAACCCCAGGGTGACATACCATAAAAAATCATATAGTATACTGCACCTAAAATAAGAGGAATAAAAACACCGGCACAGGCAATCAGGGTTGCAATAGGTCCCGTCTTCATAAGCTCCTTTAAGTCGGTTTCAAGTCCGGCAGAAAACATCAGTAAAATGACACCAATTTCTGCCATCTGTGCAAGAAAATCCGACTGATTCACAAGACCTAAAACACTGGGTCCTATAATAAGACCTGCTATGATCTCGCCCACAACCTGAGGCGCTTTCAATTTTCTGGCAACAATGCCGAATAATTTAGCGGCAATAATGATAATTGCCAGATCCTTCAAAACCAGATAAGTTTCCATATTTTTTCATCTCCTCATTTGAACTAATCATATCATATATTATATGATATGAGAAACAATTTTTATTTTTTACTCTTTGGTTTTTTGCTCAGTAAAAATACTGTTGTCATTATAAAAGCAAATCCTATGATATCAATGGATGTAAAAGGAGTTTTTAACCATACAAAAGAAAAAAGAGTAGCTGCCACCGGTTCAATACTTGCAAGCATACTTGCCTTTACTGCACCGATTTCCTGTATTCCCTGAAGATAAAGGGAAAAAGCAATAGCAGTTCCGATTATAGAAATGGCTAGTACTCCAAAAACAGTTCCCATATCAAAAACAACCTTTGTTTTCCACTGTCTACTGATGATTGCAAATGATAATCCACCAATTAGCATGGCATATCCTGTTACAAGAAGACTTCCCCATTTTGCAATTATTTTTCCGGGCAAAAGAGAATAACTTACTGCAGCTACAGCAGACAAAAGTCCCCAAAAGAGTCCCTCTTTCGATATGGAAAGAGAATGGATATTTCCGTGTGTTGCAATCAGAAAGGTTCCTGAAACTGCAAGGATAACACTGATTATCTCAATTTTATTCGGTATTCTCTTTGATACCACACACACAAGAAGCATGATCATAACAGGATTTAAATACTGCAGTACTGTAGCTGTACCCGCATTGGAATAAAATATTGCTGTTAAATATGTATACTGACAAAACAGTAATCCGAAAACCGCAAACAATAACAGATTAATAACATCTCTTTTATTTTTCCAGATTTCTTTCATGCCTTTTTCTCTTTTGATCAATAAAAAGGTAATCAGAACAATTCCGGCCGTGATCATTCTCACCATGGTAAGCCAGCCTGACTCAATATTTTTTTTGGTAAAAAGATATTGTCCGCAGGTTCCGGAAAATCCCCAGCAAATTCCTCCGAGTAAAGTAAAAATAATGCCTTTTGCCGATTTGCTTAATTTTTTATCCATAGTATTTTCCTTTAAGTATTTACTTAAGAAAAACCCCATTTAAAATGGGGTTTTTCAAAATATTTTATTCTTCCTCTTCTTCTTCCTTCGGTAATGTCACTTCTTCGTCTTCATCATCAAAAGAAAGATTCTTTTCCTCTTCCGGAATTTCTTCCATAGCGTCATCCGGATTTTCAAATTCCTGATCACCGTTGGAAACTTTTTCTCTTACCTTAGCGATCTGGGCTACCTTGACACCCTCATCAAGATTGATCATCTTAACACCGGATGTGATTCTTCCCAGCGTTGAAATATCATCCATGCGAAGCTGTATAATCACACCACCTGTAGTGATCATCAGTATCTCATGATCATCATTTACTGCCTTCACTCCTACAACATAACCTGTCTTTTCCGTGATCTTGTAGCACTTAACACCTTTTCCGCCACGTTTTTGAACAGTAAATTCATTCAGGTAAGTTCTCTTTCCCATACCATTCTCAGAAACAATAAGAAGCGAATCACCCTGATGATCAAGCTGCATGCCAATGATCTCATCACCGTCATCCAGATTCATACCGATCACACCCATGGAGCTTCTTCCGGTTGCTCTCACATCCGTTTCCTTGAAGCGGATACACATTCCATGTTTTGTTACCAGGAATATCTCTGTGTTTTCATCCGTTATTTTTACTTCGATAAGCTCGTCATCATCCCTTAAATTGATTGCCGTCAGACCATTTTTACGGACATTACAGTATTCAACAATATGAGTCTTCTTTGCAATACCCTTCTTTGTGATCATAAAGAAATTCTTATTTTCTTCAAAATCCTTAACGGGCATGATAGCAGTAATCTTTTCTCCCGGATTCAGCTGAAGCAAATTGACAATTGCCGTTCCTCTTGAGGTTCTGGATGCTTCCGGAATTTCATATGCTTTCAGTCTGTATACACGTCCGTAATTGGTAAAGAACATAATATAATGATGAGTTGTAGTCATGAGAAGATCTGCAATAAAATCTTCTTCAATGGTCTGCATTCCCTTTATTCCTTTACCTCCACGATTCTGAGACTTAAAATTATCAACCGTCATACGCTTGATATATCCCAGATTTGTCATGGCGATAATGGTATTATCCCTGGGAATCATGTCCTCCATGGAAATATCGTATTCATCAAAACCAATCTTACTTCTTCTGTCATCACCATACTTATCGGCAATTTCTTTAATCTCTGTTCTGATCACACCAAGAAGCAGTTTTTCATCTGCAAGAATTGCTTTTAATTCTGCTATTTTTGCAAGAAGCTCCCTGTGTTCATTTTCAATTTTTTCCCGTTCCAAACCGGTCAGTGTACGCAGTCTCATATCTACGATAGCCTGCGCTTGCACATCGGTAAGTCCGAAACGATCCATCAGTCTATCTTTTGCAACCTGGGTATTCTGACTGCTTCTGATAATCTGAATCACTTCATCAATATTGTCAAGAGCAATCAGTAAACCCTGTAAAATATGATCCCTTTCTTCTGCCTTATTCAGATCATATTTTGTTCTTCTTGTCACAACCTCTTCCTGATGCTTTATGTAGTATTTCAACATATCAAGAAGATTCATTACTTTGGGCTCGTTATTCACAAGAGCAAGCATAATAATACCGAAGGTATCCTGCATCTGCGTATGCTTATAAAGCTGATTCATGATTACATTGGCATTGGCATCACGACGCAGTTCAATGACAATACGCATACCTTCCCTGTCAGATTCATCACGAAGATCAGTGATTCCATCAATTTTTTTCAATTTTACCAGTTCCGCAATCTTTAAAATTAGATTTGCTTTATTTACCATATAAGGCAATTCGGTTACAACAATTCTGCTCTTACCGTTCGCCATGGTTTCAATATTTGTCACCGCACGCACTCTCACTTTTCCGCGTCCGGTTCTGTAAGCCTCTTCACTTCCTCTGGT
>JAGAQU010000107.1 GCA_017622575.1 Lachnospiraceae bacterium | reverse complement strand
TGATGATGATTCTTTTTCCGATGCTGACCAGTTTGAGGAATCCCTGTCAGCTCTTCAGGCATCGGAGGAAGTAAAGAGTAAGATCAAAAAGGAAATCAAACGATTTAACAGTCTGTCCCAAAACAGCTCCGAGAGCTCTGTGGAACGGGCCTATATTGAGACACTTCTGGAGCTCCCCTGGGATAAGGCTTCCGTGGATAACGAGAGCATGAAACGTGCGGAGGAGATCTTAAACAGGGATCACTACGGTCTTGAAAAGGTGAAAGAAAGAATCCTGGAATTTTTGGCGGTGCGATGCCTTACCAAAAAGGGAGACAGCCCTATCCTGTGTCTGGTGGGGCCTCCGGGAACAGGAAAGACTTCCATTGCAAAGAGTGTGGCGGAGGCGCTTGACAAAAAGTATGTCCGCATCTGTCTTGGCGGTGTCAGGGACGAAGCGGAAATCAGAGGGCACAGAAAGACCTATGTGGGAGCCATGCCGGGACGACTGGCAACAGGGCTTCGTCAGGCAGGAGTCAAAAATCCGCTGATGCTTCTTGACGAAATCGATAAAGTAAGCAATGATTATAAGGGAGATACTTTTTCTGCACTTCTCGAGGTGCTTGACAGTGAGCAGAATGTGCGGTTTAGAGACCACTATGTGGAGATCCCCATAGATCTTTCCGAGGTGCTTTTCATTGCAACCGCAAACACAACGGAAACCATACCGCGTCCTTTACTTGACCGTATGGAGATCATTGAAGTGAACAGCTATACGGAAAATGAGAAATTCCACATAGCAAAGGAGCATCTTCTTGCAAAGGAACTGAAGAAAAACGGCCTTGATAAAACCATGCTTTCCATTAAGGACAGTGCGCTTAAGAGCATCATCACTTACTATACGAAGGAAGCGGGAGTCAGAAGCCTTGAGAGAAAGATAGGCGATATTTGCAGGAAGGCGGCAAGGGAAATTCTGGAAGAGCGGGAGAACGGCGATGAAGAGATCAAAAGGATCAGTGTCACAGCTTCCAATCTGGAAAAATATCTGGGAAAGAAAAAGTTCAGTCTGGAAAAAGCCGATAAAAAACCGCAGGTGGGAATTGTAAGGGGACTTGCATGGACCAGCGTTGGTGGGGAAACACTTCAGATTGAGGTCAACATGATGCCGGGTAAAGGAGATATCGATCTCACCGGTCAAATGGGTGATGTGATGAAGGAATCCGCCATTATCGCCATGAGTTATGTGCGTTCCATCAGTAAGGAGCATGGCATTAAGCCGGAAATCTTCAAGGAAAATGATTTTCATATTCATATTCCGGAGGGGGCAGTACCCAAAGATGGACCAAGCGCAGGTGTTACCATGGCAACGGCAATCTTTTCTACTGTTACAGGACGAAAGGTGCGAAGCGATATTGCGATGACGGGGGAGATTACCTTAAGAGGCAGATCACTTCCCATCGGTGGATTAAAAGAAAAAATACTGGCAGCTAAAATGGCAGGGGTGAAGGAGGTACTGGTACCTCTTGAAAATAAGAAGGATATTGAAGAAATTTCCGATGAGATCAAGGAAGGTCTTGTGATCACCTTTGTCAGCAATATGAAAGAAATACTGACAAGAGCGCTTGTGTAGAAATAGGAGAACGGCCAAATGGTTATCAAAAACGTAAATCTGGAAACAGTATGTGGTATTACCAGTACACTTCCTGACAATCAGTATCCGGAATTTGCATTTGCGGGAAAAAGTAATGTGGGAAAATCCTCCCTGATCAATGGATTGATGAACCGGAAATCACTGGCAAGAACCAGTGCTCAGCCGGGAAAGACCCAGACGATCAATTTTTACAATATCAATGACGAATGCTATTTTGTGGATCTGCCCGGTTACGGCTATGCCCGTGCAAATGAAGAGATCAAAGCAAAATGGGGGAAGATGATTGAAAATTATCTTCACAGGTCAAAGCAGCTGAAAGCGGTATTTTTGTTGGTGGATATCCGCCATGAGCCTTCGGGCAACGACAGACTGATGTATGAGTGGATCTTAAACCAGGGCTTCGAGCCTGTGATCATTGCAACAAAGCTGGACAAAATCAACAGAAGCCAGATACAGAAGCAGATAAAGCAGATCAAAGAAGGCTTGAAGGTGGTAAAGGGTACTGTTGTGATCCCTTATTCTGCACAGACAAAGCAGGGCAGAGACGAAATTTATGAGTTGCTTGATTCTTATCTGGTAAAAGCTTCGGAGAACTGAATGCCGGGCTTTGGAGGTACTTTATGAATAGCAGTAGGAAACGGACATATTTAAAAGTTTTTTTGAATCTTGGAATTTCACTTTGCATCCTGTTGGTTTGTGTTTTTCTGCTGCCTCGGATCATTATCTGGTTTATGCCCTTCGTGACGGGCTGGATTATCGCATTGATTGCAAGCCCTCTGGTTCATTTCTTTGAGAAGAGATTGAAAATCAGAAGAAAAGCGGGAACTGCGTTTGTAATCATCTCGGTGATAGCCCTTGTGATTCTGGCGGGATATCTGATCGGAGCACAGCTTGTGGAGCAGATTGCGGAATTTATCGGAGATGTACCAAAGTTGTGGGAGGCTGCCCAGGAGGATTTTGCGCAGATTGGAGAAAAGCTTTCTGTGGCACTCAAATACCTGCCGTCGGAATTACAGCTTACCATTAACAGTATTACAGGAAATGTGCAGGAATATTTCGGCGGAATCATGGAAAGTATCAGCGAACCTACTATCACGGCGCTCGGTAATTTCGTGGGAAGCTTGCCCAATATTGTGATCAGTGTGATCATGAGCCTTTTGTTTGCTTACTTTTATGTGGCGGATAAGGGTTATCTTTCGGGCCTTTTGGAAAAGGCAATTCCGGATTCCGTATTGGTTCGCCTTCAAATGATCAAACGCGGACTCACTAAAGCCGTAGGCGGTTACTTTAAAGCGCAGCTTAAAATAGAGGTCTGGATGTATCTTTTACTGGGAATCGGATTTTCCATTCTTCAGGTAAAGTATGCTTTCCTGATTGCTATTGGCGTGGCAATCCTGGATCTTCTGCCTTTCTTTGGGACGGGCACAGTTTTGATCCCCTGGGCAATTATTAAGTTTCTCAGTGCAGACTATAAGATGGTGATAGGACTTCTGATTATCTGGGGTGTTGGGCAGCTGGCAAGACAGCTCATACAGCCGAAGATTGTGGGGGATTCCGTCGGACTTGCACCAATACCTACGATTATTCTTTTGTTTGTGGGCTATCGTGTGGCCGGCGTAATAGGTATGATCATTGCGGTTCCTATCGGTATTATTATTTTAAACCTTTACGAAGAAGGAGTTTTCGATACTACGATTAACAGTCTGAAGATCCTCTATGCCGGAATCAGTAATTTCAGACATCTGACGAAAGAGGATATGGAGGAAGTGGAGCATTACAGAAAAAGACAGGAAACTGTTAAAATAGAAAAGGAGGACGAATGATGAAAGTCACAGTATACAATTGCAGGGAGTTTGATGAGAAAGAGTTGTTTCTCAAATATGAGAAGGAACTGGGAATAGAGATGGTGCTTTGTCCCGATGCGCCGAATGAGGAGAATGCTTCCCTGGCAAAAGGCAGCGAATGTATTGATATCATAACCTCTAAGATGCCAAGAGAGTTGCTTCAGATATTTGCTTCCTACGGAGTAAAATATGTAGTTACAAGGACTATTGGATACGACCATATTGATGTAAAGGCAGCAAAAGAACTTGGCATGACAGTAGCCAATGCACCTTACGGACCAAATGGAGTGGCAGATTATGCAGTGATGCTGATCCTTATGACGATCCGCAAGATGAAGAGTATTGTGAATCGTACCAGAGTTCAGGATTATACCCTGAAAGGACTTATGGGAAGAGAACTGAAGGATTTGACTGTGGGTGTCATCGGAACAGGTAGAATTGGAAGAACCGTGCTTAAGAATCTGTCAGGCTTTGGATGTAAACTGATTGCTTATGATGTATATGAGAATGAAGAGGTAAAAAACAGCGGTGTAACATATGTCACGCTTGATGAGATGTGGAAGCAGGCAGATGTGATCACGTTACATGCCCCTCTCACTGAGGACAATCATCACATGATAAATAAAGAGGCAATCTCTAAGATGAAGGATGGCGTTATGATCGTCAATACGGCAAGAGGCGGTCTGATCGATTCGGAAGCTTTGATCTCGGGAATCGAGTCCGGAAAAATTGGTGGGGCAGGTCTTGACGTGGTGGAAAATGAATTTGGATTGTATTATTATGACCACAAAGAAGATATACTATGTAACAGGGAACTTTCTATTCTCAGAGGCTTTCCTAATGTGACAGTGAGCCACCATATGGCTTTCTACACGGATGACTGCACGGAAACCGTTGTGAGAGATTCTCTGCTTGGTTGTAAGTGTTTTGTGGAAGGCAGGGAAAATCCCTGGGAGGTAAAATAGTTTGCGCAATTTCAAGGTGACTTTGCAATATGAGGGAACCAGGTACCAGGGCTGGCAGAAGCAGGAGAGTACGGATAATACCATTCAGGGAAAACTGGAAGCGCTTTTGTCTAAGATGGCGGGAACGAAGGTTGAAATTCAAGGCTCCGGGAGAACCGATGCCGGTGTGCACGCGGCAGGACAGGTAGCCAATTTCCATCTGGATACGGATCAAAGTCCATCGCAGATCATGGATTACATGAATTTTTATCTTCCCGAGGATATTGCTGTCATTTCTATTGAGGAGGTACCGGAGCGTTTTCACAGCAGGTTAAATGCAAAAGGGAAAACCTATCTTTACCGGGTGATCAATTCCCCTGTTCCTCACATTTTTGACAGAAAATATGCCTGGACAGTGGAAGAAAAACTGGATGTGGATGCTATGAGAAAGGCTGCGGCCTTCTTGGAAGGGACCCATGATTACAAAGCATTCACTTCCCTGAAAAAGAGCAAAAAATCCACGGTCAGGACTGTTGAGTGTATTTTGATAGAGTGCGTGGATGATGAAATTCGATTTACATTTAGAGGAGACGGTTTCCTGTACCATATGGTCCGCATTATGATGGGGACTCTGATTGAGGTGGGGTTGCATAAGAAGAAACCCGAAGAAATAACAGGTATTTTTGAGAAAGGTCTGCGGGAGAATGCCGGAGAACTTGTGCCTGCTAAGGGACTCACTTTATTGGAGGTTCGTTATTAGTGCAGAATGAAAGAAAGAGTATTTTATTCAAAAGAACCATTTTCTTTATCTATCTGCTGATTGTAATAAAATTGATCATATTTAAATATCCCTATGAGCAGCTTAAGGCCATTGCGGACTCCTGGGAAAAAGGTGTGATCCTGGAGGGCCTGGATACCGCTAATTTTACACTGTTTAAAACCATAAGGATGTATATCAAATATTCTTATAAATTGAACAGCTTTGAGAATCTGATCGGAAATATAGTGGTCTTTGTTCCATACGGATTTTTGTTTCCCTGTGTGCTGAAGAAGGGAAGTAATGTTTTTGTGATGCTGCTTAATGCATTTCTCTTCGTCACGGGAATTGAGATATTTCAGCTTTTCAGCGCATTTGGTGCATTTGATGTGGATGACATTCTGCTCAACTGTGTTGGGGCAGTGATAGGATATTTGCTGTATCTGATATTGAGAAGATAAAGGATATCAAAATAAAGGAGGAAAAATAGGTTATGGCTAATTTTTTGAAGAATTTGAAGGCAAACTATACACTGTCTGCCATTATCTGCGTGGTCATCGGTGTGGTGCTGATCATCTGGCCGGGGACTTCCACGCAGGTGGTGTGCATGGTACTGGGAGGAATGCTGATGATCTACGGTATCGTTCAGATTATCCTGTATCTGTTTGCGCGGGAGAGAACACTGTATCTGCAGGGAATGCTGATACTGGGTATTGTTTTCAGTGTGGTGGGAGCCTGGATCTTATTAAAGCCGGAGACCATTATTGCTGCGGTACCGATTATTATGGGTATCATTGTCATCATGCACGGACTTCACAATGCCATTCAGGCAATCGATCTGAAGAAGATGGATTATGAGAACTGGTGGGTTGCCCTTCTGTTCGGAATTCTTACGATCGTTTTGGGAGTTGTGCTGGTCTGCAATCCTTTCGGTGCAGTGGAGATTGTGGTGAGAGTCATCGGTGCTTTCCTGATCTACGATGGGATTTCCGATATGTGGATTCTTTCAAGATTGTTCAAAACAAAGAAAAATGCAGAGAGGATCATTGATGCGGAAGCAACTGTCATTGATGAGGATAAATAGTGTACAAAAAATTATAAAAAATTTG
>JAGAQU010000106.1 GCA_017622575.1 Lachnospiraceae bacterium | reverse complement strand
TATAACGCAGCATAAGCAGTACAAGAAGCTGTCCGATTATGACAAGAAAAACGAATTTGACATTGAAAAATATGTCAAGAACCTCTGTCATGCGGTAGTTAAATCGGATGACAAGATGGATGCGGCATTTGAATATGATGCTGCAACAGGAAAAATTGAACAGGTCAAAGGCGAAACGGAGGAGAAATCCACAACCTGAGCTAAGACCACACTTACAACTTCATAGGATGAAGCTAAACGGATCCTTGCGGATAAACCTGATGCGGATTCCACCCATAAAGGAAGCAGACGATGAGCGCCTACCAAGCAAATATCATCATCTGCCCCAAGCGGGAATGGCATAACCAGACCCTGCGTTCATTTTATCAGATATGTGCGCCGCTGCACATAAAAGGATAGATGAAGCAGGGGATTTTTATGCCTTCCAAAAGTAACTATCAAAAAACTAATCAAATAATTGGAAGGAGGATGGACATCCGATTAGCATTATGAAAAGTCTGTATTTAATGGCTTTCTGATTACTAAATAGAACGGGTGTTCGATATTGAGATGAGCTTTTTTTCTAGCAGCGTAACAGCCCTTAAAACCGTCGTAACCGCCATCGGCGCAGGTGTAGCCGTATGGGGAATCATCAACTTACTGGAGGGCTATGGCAACGATAACCCCGGTGCTAAATCACAGGGAATCAAGCAGCTGATGGCGGGCGGAGGTATCGTAATCATCGCCCAGACGGTGATCCCTCAGCTTACAACCCTCTTCTCATAAGGAGAAGATCACGATAGATGAACACTATCGTTGAAAAGATTACCGAACTCATAAAGGAAATGCTGCAAGGTTGGGTAATGTCTAACCTCGAAGGAATGTTTACCGATGTGAATACAAAGGTAGGCACAATCGCCGGAGAGGTTAGCCAGACTCCCAGCGCATGGAACGCAGGTATTTTCAATATGATCAAAAACCTGTCAGATACGGTCATCATACCGATAGCCGGGATCATCATAACCTATGTGCTGTGTTATGAGCTGATAACGATGGTAATAGACAAGAACAACATGCATGAATTCGATACGAGCCTTTTCTTCAGATATCTTTTCAAGGCGTGCATAGCAGTAATGCTTCTAAGCAAGACCTCGGATATCGTTATGGCGATCTTCGATGTGGGAGGTCACATGGTAAGTGAGGCTGCCAGTGCCATCACAGGCTCCACTTCGCTTGATGTGGGAGCCACGATTCAGTCAATGTTTTCGTCACAGCTGTCAACCATGGAGATAGGCGAGCTGATAGGTCTTGGCATAGAAACGATGTTCTGCAGCTTTTGTATGAAGATCATGTCCGTTTTGATCACCGTCATATTATACGGGCGCATGATTGAAATCTATCTTTATGTTTCGGTAGCACCGATGCCTTTTGCAACCCTTGTGAACAGGGAGTGGGGAAGCATCGGATCAAACTATATCAAAGGATGCATAGCACTGGCTTTCCAGGGATTTTTCATTATGGTTTGCGTGGCAATCTACGCAGTCCTTGTAAATGCTGTGGCAGTGGCTTCAAATCTGCACTCAGCACTTTGGCAGGTAATGGCTTATACCGTTGTCCTGTGCTTCTCCCTGTTTAAGACCGGATCACTTGCGAAGAGCATCCTTCACGCGTCGTAGAACGGAGGTGACTAAAAACATGGCAATCGCAGTTGATGTGGCAAAGGACCCGAAGGCGATCAAGTCGAAATTCATCGGGAATTTCACAAAGCGTCAGGTCATTTGCTTTGGAGCGGCTGCCGTGGTGGGAGTACCATTTTATCTTCTGACAAGAAAGGTAATCGGGACGGACGTGGCTGCCCTCATGATGGTGGCAGTCATGCTCCCGTTCTTCTTTATAGCAATGTATGAAAAGGACGGAGTGCCTGCAGAGCAGTATCTGAAGCAGGTCATTGAGATGAAATTCATCCGGCCCGGGATAAGAAGGTACAAGGTGGAAAACCTCTACGAGCAGTTAAGAGAAAGAGAATCTATGGAAAAGGAGGTGGAAGCTCTTGAACGCAAGCAAAAAAAGTGGAAAGAAGAGCGTTACGGCAAAGTCGCAGAAAAGCGTGAAGCAGACAAATAAGCCTGCAAAAGCCGTGCAGAGTAAGAAAAGCGGCAAGTCGCTGTTTGAGAGATTCACGGGACTTACGCTTGCGGAGTTCTTAAAGCTGAAAAAGCTTAAGAAAACGCTCTCCGGAGATAATGGTCAGTCCGGCAAGCAGATTTCCACACAGCAGACCATTACCTTTGACAAGATGTACCAGGATGGCATCTGCAAGGTTAGAAAGAATTATTATACGAAGATGATCGAGTTTTATGATCTGAACTATGTTCTTCTGGATGAGGAAGAAAGGGCGGATATACTGGGGCTGTATTCACAGCTCATAAATTATTTTGATCCGACCATCAACTTTCAGATCTTCCTCTTTAACAGGCATGTGAATGAGGAAACACTGGCGGCACAGTTTGAGATCTCTCCCCAGGGAGATAAGTTCGACGATATCCGTGAAGAGTTTTCGGATATGTTAAAGAGCCTGTCTGCAAAGGGGAATAACGGAGTCATCAAGAGCAAATATATCATTTTCGGCATCGAAGCAGAGAATATCAAGGAAGCAAGGCAGAGGTTCATAAGCCTTGAGGCAGATATCATAAAGAACCTCAAAAACCTTGGTACCAATGCGAAGTGTCTCGACGGAAAGGAACGCTTAAGAGTCCTGTATGAGTTTTTCAATCAGGATAAGATGGAACCTTTCCGTTTTTCATTTAAGGAAATGGCAGAGTCCGGCAATACGGTTAAGGATTATATCGCACCGCAGGGCTTTGAGTTCCGTTTCCCCGGCAGATACAAGATGGGGCATATGTTTGGAGCTACAAAGTATCTGGACATCATATCCCCGAAACTGAATGACGAGCTTTTAAAAAGGCTCTTGGATATAGACAGCAATATCTCCATATCTATCCACATGAGAACCATTGAGCCTACAGAAGCGATCAAGCTCTTAAAAAGAGCACTGTCGGATGTTCAGAAAACAAAGATCGACGAGCAGAAAAAAGCAGTCAGAGCCGGGTATGACATGGACATTCTTCCTACGGATATCGTTCTGTATGAGAAAAACACCATGGAGCTTTTGGATGATCTGAATACCAGTAATCAGAAGCTAATCTGGACAACAATCCTGATATCGAGCTTTGGAAGAAACAAGAAGGAACTGGAGAGTGTATCACAGAGGGTGTCGGGTATCATTCAGCAGGCAAACTGTAGGCTTATCGACCTTCAGTACAAGCAGGAAGTGGCTATGAATGCCGCAGCTCCCATAGGCATCAATGAAACGAAGGAGGGCAGGCATCTGATCACAAAGAACCTGGCAATCCTTGTGCCGTTCAATACACAGGAGCTTTTCCAGTCGGGACAGTCTTTGTATTACGGACTGAATGCCCTTTCCAACAACATGATCATGGCAGACCGTAAGAAGCTTCGTACACCGAACGGCGTAATCTTAGGTACGCCCGGTTCCGGTAAATCATTTTCTGCAAAGCGTGAGATTCTTGGAAGTTTCCTTGTATCAAGGGATGACATTTTGATCTGTGATCCCGAGGGCGAGTATTACCCGCTTGTAAAGGCACTTGGCGGTGAGGTGGTTAAGCTGGCGACCAATTCAAAGGATTATCTTAATCCGATGGATATACAGCTTTCACATAAGAATGACAGGGAGGCACTTAAGCTTAAGTCAGACTTTTTAATCACGCTCTGTGATGCAATCGCAGGCGGGGAGACAGGTCTTGCAAATGATGAAAAGGGTATCATCGACCGCTGTATTGAGGGTATTTATGATGAGTATTTCAAAGACCCGAGACCGGAGAATATGCCGATATTGGAAGATCTTTATAACGCACTGGTTAAGTATGAGCCGGATAAGGCAGTATCAGAGGAGCTTGCCATTGATGCAAAGCAGAAGGCGGTGCGTATCGCAAACAGCCTTGTTTTATATGTACATGGTTCTCAGAACTATTTCAATCACAGGACAAACGTGGATTCTCAGAACCGTATTGTCTGCTTTGATATCAGAGACCTTGGAAAGCAGCTGAAAGAACTGGGAATGCTGATCGTGCAGGATGCGGTATGGAACAGGGTTTCCCGTAACCGTGAGCGCAGGGTGGCTACCCGCTATTACTGTGATGAGTTCCACCTTTTGTTAAGAGATAAGCAGACAGCGCAGTATTCAGTGGAGATCTGGAAGCGTTTCAGAAAGTGGGGCGGTATTCCCACAGGG
>JAGAQU010000010.1 GCA_017622575.1 Lachnospiraceae bacterium | reverse complement strand
GCTTTTACGATTTAGCCATAGCCTATCAGTCTGTGCACGTCAACTATTGAAAGCGCCGGATACGTGGACCGTATGTCCGGTGCTGTGAGAGGACGGCGGTTAGTCGCCGCCTCCTACTCGATTTACATGCTTTTTTAAAGGAATCCAGATGATGTAAGCGTATATGCTTCCGATCACAGCGGTGATCAGCTGTACCAGGGAATAGGTACTCTGAAGCTTGCCCATCATAGGCTGCATCTTTTCAGGAAGAAAAGCGGGAAGCAGGATAAGGGAGATCACAACTCCCATGAATAATGCTTTAACTACACAGCCTACAGCCATGGAAACGGGCAGTCCGGCTTTGCCTTTTATTTTATCCTTTAAAAGACTCACACAGACAGCAAGAAGCGCATTGCCGATCATAATGCAGGGCATAATGGTGGGAATGGCTGACATAACCGGGGCACCTGTGATGAGATAGGCGGTGATAGGTGTGATCACGGACAAAATTACGCCGCAGGCAAGTCCGGCACATAAAACAGCCAGAATGATACAGGCGTTAATGATGGGTCCTGTGATGAATACGCTGGTGTTCTTAAAGAACTGGCTCACAATGCAGATAGCCAGAAGCGCAGCTGTCATTGCAATTTGTTTGGTTGAAATTTTCATGATAATCCTCCTGCAGATAAAATTAATCGATTTTTGCCTGCATGGCTTTGGCACTGATACCTTTGATACGGCCAAGCTTTCCGGAGAGCGCACTGATTCTGTCAGGGGGAGCACATACGATTACCGAAATGATATTCAGGGATTTTTCACGGTAGGGAATACCGATTCTTCCGATGATACAGTCAGCATATTCATGAAGCAGTTCGTTTACGGCGGCTGCGGCACTAATATCCTGAATGAAAATACCGATAATGGCAACTTTTTCTTCCATAAGATCCTCCAAAAACAGAAAATTCTCCCTTTGCAGGTATATTTATAGTATACTAAAAGCAATGGCCCGGTCAAGGGCTAAAAGGAGTGAAAAGTGAAATGTTTACGCAGGTACAGTTATTGCAGATAAAGAATGCGGCGATGCGAGTGCTTCATGTGCCGGGAAACTATTCGGGCGGAATCCTGGAAATGGCTGTCGTTGCAGATTATCATCTGCCTTACGAGAAACTGAAGGAAAGCTGCAGCGAGATAGCCGGAGCCTTGAAACGGACGGATGAGGTGTTCCGCAATGTAAGGCTCAATCTGATTAAATGGGTATCGGATGATATTATTATTAAGGAAGTTTCCGCACTGCCGAAACTCCGGATGGGGAGCTGCTTTGAAGATTATGAGGATTTGGTTGGAAAGACAGAAAAAAGTGCAAGAAGTGAAAAATCTCTGGACGAGCTTTTGCGCCAGTTGAAGCTGTTTTATGCAAGATCAAAGATTATTATTGTCATTACGGACGGCAGTTATGAAAGGGTGGATGAGAAGAAGATACAGGAGTATCTGCATCCTTTTCTGGGCCGGAAGATAATTGTACTTGAAAGTGGGAACATAGTATTACTTGGAAGATAGGGAAGACAGTATTTTGAAATTGTGATTCGAATATCATATTTTCCTTTGATTTAGTCGCGAACTAGATATTATGTTATTTATAGAAAGTACGGGAGGGTATAAGAGCGCGCTTGTAGCTTTCCATACCCTCGTAAAAACAAAAAAATTGTTATAGAGACAAGAGGAAGGGTATATACAAGCAGATTGGTGTGATTTTACCCTCGTAAGATGGGAAAATGAGATTACAAGAAGCAAAATATGCGATTGGGAAGAGCAGAGGAGGGTATAAGCAAGGCTCTTCCGGTGCTTATACCCTCCTTCTGCCGTTTCACGGCTTAAATCAATGTCTTGAAATTGAGAAGAAGGGTAAGAACGCTAAAATAAGCCCACCATACCCTCAAGTGCTGAGACTCAAGTACTGAAACATAATTGCTGAAACTCAAGCTGAAAAAAATGTGGTATTTTTTTCAGCTTTATGATATAATCGTAAAATGACTGTGAGTATGCGAAAATTTAAGCAGTATAAGATATATAAGGAGGATGTACAAGAATGAGTGTACAGGTAGAAAAATTAGAAAAGAACATGGCGAAGCTGACCATTGAGGTTGCCGCAGAAGAACTGGAAAAAGCGATTGAAGCAGCTTACCAGAAAAATAAGAGTAAGATCAGCATTCCCGGATTCAGAAAGGGTAAAGTACCCCGCCAGATGATCGAGAGAATGTATGGTAAAGAAGTTTTCTATGAGGATGCAGCAAATGCCCTGATTCTCGATGCTTATGAGAAGGCTCTTGATGAGTGTGAAGAAGATATCGTGTCTTCTCCCTCTATCGATGTGGTTCAGATCGAAGCGGGAAAACCTTTCATCTTTACCGCTGAGGTTGCTTTAAAGCCGGAAGTTAAGCTTGGCAAGTACAAGGGTGTAAAGGTTGAAAAGGCAGACATCACTGTGACCGATGAGGAAGTGGATGCTGAGATCAATAAGGAAAGAGAAAACAATGCGAGAAATATCGAAGTGACTGACAGAACTGTCAAGGACGGAGATATCACAACACTTGATTTTGAAGGATTTGTTGACGGCGTTGCTTTTGAAGGAGGCAAGGGTGAGAATTATCCTTTGACCATTGGCTCCGGTGCATTCATTCCCGGTTTTGAGGAGCAGCTGATTGGTGCCGAAATCGGCAAGGAAGTGGAAGTAAACGTAACCTTCCCTGAGGATTATCAGGCAGAAGACTTAAAGGGTAAGGCAGCAGTATTTAAATGTACTGTCAAGGAAATCAAAGAGAAACAGCTTCCTGAGCTGGATGATGAGTTCGCAAGTGAAGTTTCCGAATTCGAAACTCTGGCAGAATACAAAGCAGATGTTAAGGGCAAACTGGAAGAGAGAAAGGCAAAAGAAGCCAAGGATGCCAAGGAAGCAGCTGTTATTGAAGAGATTGTTAAGGATTCCGAAATGGAGATTCCCGAAGCAATGCTTGCTACCCAGCAGAGACAGATGGTGGATGAATTTGCTCAGAGAATTCAGATGCAGGGCTTATCCATTGATCAGTACTTCCAGTTTACAGGTTCTTCTTATGAGCAGATGATCGAGCAGGTAAAACCCCAGGCTGAAAAGAGAATCCAGTCAAGGCTGGTTCTTGAAGCAGTGGCAAAAGCCGAGAACATCACAGCTACCGATGAAGATTATGAAGATGAACTGAAGGTTATGGCTGAGGCATATCAGATGGAGGTAGAGAAAGTGAAAGAGTTGCTTCCAGAGAAGAGTGTCGCACAGATCAAAGAGGATATCGCCGTAAAGAAGGCAGCTGAATTTGTGGTGGAGAACGCTAAGGAAAAATAAACAAAAAAGAATTAAATTTCTATTAACAAAATGGCAAACTTATTGCAAACAGAGTATTCGTGAATTATGATAAATAAGTTAAATATTTCCTGCGAAGTGTTTCGCAGGAAATATTATGCCAATATAGAAAGGTAGGGGTATTTATATGAGTTTAGTACCTTATGTCATTGAGCAGACAAGTCGGGGAGAGCGCTCCTACGATATTTATTCAAGATTACTGAAAGAGAGAATTATTTTCCTTGGAGAAGAAGTAAACGATGTGACAGCAAGCTTGATCGTTGCACAGATGCTGTTTCTGGAAGCGGAGGATCCCGAGAAGGATATCCAGTTTTATATTAACAGCCCGGGCGGAAGCGTAACAGCGGGTATGGCAATTTATGATACCATGCAGTATGTAAAATGTGACGTTTCCACTTATTGTATGGGTATGGCAGCCAGTATGGGAGCCTTTCTTCTTTCCGGCGGTACCAAGGGTAAGAGACTTGCCCTTCCCAATGCGGAGATCATGATCCATCAGCCCCTTGGAGGAGCGCAGGGTCAGGCTACCGAAATTGAGATCGCTGCAAAACACATTTTGCAGACAAAGGAAAAACTGAATAAGATCCTGGCAGAGAATACCGGTAAGGATTATGATGTAATCGCGGCAGATACCGAGAGAGATAACTGGATGACTGCTGAGGAAGCAAAGGAATACGGTCTGATTGACAGGGTCGTATACAAGCGTGAAGAAAAGTAAAACACGGAATCAAAAGCATTCCGGGTAAAATGGTTGAGGTGTGAAATGGCAGGAAAAAATTCTGACAACATCAGGTGTTCTTTTTGCAATAAGACCCAGAGTCAGGTGAAAAAAATGATAGCCGGTCCGGCAGGTGTCTATATCTGTGACGAATGTGTATCTATCTGTTCGGACATCGTAGAGGAAGAATACGAGGAAGCTGAGGCAGAAAACGAACCTGAAATGGAGATCAATCTGCTTAAGCCGGTTGAGATCAAGGAGTTTCTGGATGACTATGTAATCGGCCAGGAAGAAGCAAAAAAGGTACTTGCCGTTTCCGTATATAATCATTATAAAAGGGTGATGGCACCGAAAGACCTGGATGATGTGGAATTGCAGAAGAGTAACATTATCATGATGGGTCCTACCGGATCCGGAAAAACTTATCTGGCACAGACACTTGCTAAGATTATTAATGTTCCGTTTGCAATTGCAGATGCTACCACGTTAACTGAGGCCGGCTATGTCGGTGAAGATGTAGAAAACATTCTTTTAAAATTGATTCAGGCTGCTGACTATGATGTGGAAAGAGCACAACTTGGTATTATTTATATTGATGAGATTGATAAGATCACGAAGAAGAGCGAAAATGTTTCCATCACAAGAGACGTTTCCGGTGAAGGAGTACAGCAGGCACTTCTTAAGATTGTGGAAGGAACGGTGGCAAGTGTTCCGCCCCAGGGTGGCAGAAAGCATCCTCATCAGGAGCTGATACAGATTGATACCACAAATATATTGTTTATCTGCGGCGGAGCCTTTGATGGATTGGAAAAGATTGTTGAAAACAGACTGAACAGAAATTCCATCGGATTTGACGCGGAAATTGCAGACAAGAAAAATACGGAGATCAGCAAGCTTCTTAAGGAGGTAACACCTCAGGATCTGGTTAAGTTTGGTTTGATCCCCGAGTTTGTGGGACGTGTGCCCATCAGTGTTTCTCTGGAAGGACTCGATGAGCAGGCACTTGTACGAATCCTGAAGGAGCCGAAGAGTGCACTGATCAAGCAGTATCAGAAGCTGTTTGAGATGGATCAGGTAAAGCTTACCTTTGAGGAAGATGCAATTCTGGCAATTGCAAAGCAGGCATACGAACGTAAGACCGGTGCAAGAGGACTCCGCTCCATTATGGAAAAGGTTATGATGGATGTTATGTATAACATACCCTCTGATGAAACGATTGAAGAGTGTGTCATAACAAGGGGAGCGGTAGAAGGTGAGAGTAAACCTCTTGTGATCCATCGCGAGAATATGCGTAAAGCAAAATAAGAAGACGGCGTTAAGACGCCTGATTTAAGCAAAAACGCCGCCGTTATCTGGCGGCGTTTGGTTTTAACGGGGATAAATTTATGAGTGAAGGAAATAAGATAACAATTAACAGAATGCTTCCGACAGTGGCGCTGCGCGGTATGACGGTTTTGCCCGGAGCGATTATTCATTTTGATCTAAACAGGGAAAAATCTGTTGCTGCCATCGAACAGGCGATGGTCACGGGCGGACGCGTTTTTCTGATTACACAAAAAAATACGGAGGACAATGATCCTTCCTTTGAACAGCTTTATCATGTGGGAACAGTGGCTTTGGTCAAGCAGATCACAAAGCTGCCAAATCATGTGATACGGGTGCTGGTGGAAGGAATCGGACGAGGTCTTTTTACGGGGATCAATGAGGAGAATCCCGAGTTTATTGAAGCCGCAGTGGAAGAAATCAGCGGTGAAGCGGAGAATGATATCCTTGGGACGGACATGGAGCATAAGGCACAGACGGAAGCAATGCTCCGCCAGGCGAAGGAATATTTCGCCTGCTACGCCGGTTATTACCCGAAGCTTGGACAAAATGCCATGAAGCGCTATGCGGATATTCAAAATCTTGGATACCTGATTGACCAGATGGCCATGAATATGCCTTTGGAACATACATACAAGCAGAAAGTACTTGAGGCGGTCGCACTTTCGGAAAGATATGATGTTTTTTGTGAAATTCTGATCAATGAGATTGAGGTTGCAAAGATCAGAACCGATCTTACCCAGAAGATCAAGGGAAAGGTTGATAAAAACCAGAAGGAATATCTGCTCAGAGAACAGCTCCGCTATATCAGGGAAGAACTCGGTGATGACGATTCTTTTTCCGATGCAGACCAGTTTGAGGAATCCCTGTCAGCCCTTCAGGCATCGGAGGAAGTAAAGAGTAAGATCAAAAAGGAAATCAAACGATTTAAAAGCCTGTCCCAAAACAGCTCCGAGAGCAGCGTGGAACGGGCCTATATTGAGACACTTCTGGAGCTCCCCTGGGATAGGGTCTCCGTGGATAACGAGAGCATGAAACGTGCGGAGGAGATCTTAAACAGGGATCACTACGGTCTTGAAAAGGT